>CAYXFW010000033.1:10076-12924 GCA_964464305.1 uncultured Verrucomicrobiota bacterium | reverse complement strand
CCCGCACAACGGAACGTGGGACGCCGGGCCCGAGGAGGTCCGTCCCGTGCCGTTCGACATCCATGCGCTGGCCGAGGGCATGCTGGTCTGGCGCTCTGTGTACGGCGCCCGGTATGCCGTCGAATCGCAGCCCGGTTTGTCGACCGGCGGCTGGAGCCACGTGCAGTATGTCGATGCGGCGGGAGAGTATGCCTTCGCTGCGGCGCCCCCCGCCGTCTCCAATCTCATTCTCCGTGTCCGTCTCCACGGCCCTGCGCCGTAGTGTGCGCGCGGGGCGGTTCAGGGAGGGGAGGATTCGGAGTTCAAGGTTCACAGTCAGGGTTCGAGGTTTACGGCGCGGAGTTCGCGGTTCAAGGTTGGCGTCCGGCGCGCAGGTCCCGCTCGGCGCGTTCCGCGAAGCGGCGCTTGGAGGCTTCGGAAAGGCCGCTGCGGTTGAGCACGTAGTCCACGGCGGCCGTGCGGTCGCGCGAGAACCACTGCCAGGCAACGTGCTCCTCGATGGAGTTGCGGCGGTTCGGATCGCTGATGGTTTGCACCCAGGCGAGGGCTTCCGAGGGATCGGTGCGCGCCGCCTGAACGGCGCGCTCTGTCCGCGGGTTGTCGAGAACGGGGGAGGGCGGCTGGGCGCGCAGCCATTCCGTGCCGGTTTCGGGCTCGTACTGGATCCAGCGCCGCACGATGCGGTCGAGGATCCGGGGATTCTGCTGGTCGGCCGGAAGCTGCTGGAACCACGCCGTGGCGGCCTGGGGATCCGCCCGCGCCCACGATTCGCCGAGCTCGACGTGCGCAGAGAGCCGGGTCTCCGGCGTCACGTGGGCCTCCATCCACGCCTTGGCGGCGGCAGGATCGTAGCGGGCCCATTGATCGATCACCCGGTCGACCGACATCTGCTTGAGCGGACCGTCGGCCATCGACTCGATCCGCCCGAGCACGACCTCGGGCTCGCGGGTGAACTGGTGGCCGACGATGTCCGCGGCGGCGCGCCCGTACTTGGCTTCATCGATGCGGCTCAGGAACGCCATCGCGGTTTCCGCGTCGGCGGACTTGGCGCCCTCGAAGACGCTGCGGAGGCGTTCGCCGTCGGGCTTGTCGGATTCCATCTCCACGTAGACCAAGGCCTGCAGGGGCTCGGTCGCCGCCCAGCCGAGAAGGATCTCCCGCTTGAGATCGTGCCGCCGCGCGGGTTCCCGGACGTCCTTGATCCACTCGAGGGTCTTGAGAGGCTCCAGTTGCGCCCATCGGCGTACCAGTGCATTTTCAGCCATGGCCCGGGCCGGGCCGGGTTCCATCTCGCGGATGCGGTCGAGCGTGTTGCGGACCTCTTCGGCGGACATGCGGTCCGTGGCGTTGAGGCCGCGCGGATCGTCCGGGTTGGCCGGCGTTGCGGCGAGTTGGGCAAAGAAGTCGTCGACGGCCGAACCGGCCCTCTCGCGGGGCGCAGGACGTAGAAGCCGGCGCTCCTCCTCCCGCACGGCGAGCCCGGGTGTCGGTTCGACCCAAGCCGGGACTTCGGGCGCGACCGTCTCCACGACCACGGGCTGCTCGGGGGGCTGGGGCGGGACGGCCGACGGGCGCGGGAGATCTGTGATGCGGCCGATGCCATACCCCGCGGCGAGACCTGCGACCAGGAAGACGCTACCCACCACCCACGGACGCCGTCCCCCCGGCGGGCCCGCCGCGGGGTCGGCGGGCGCGGGGCGGATCTGCATCCCGGAGGATGACTGCGCCATGGGCATGCGGCGATTCTACGCGGTTGGGGACCGACCGCAATGCCCGACTGCCGTCGACAGGCGGCAATCCCGGCGCTATGTTCCGCGCGTTGAACTCCATCGGCGCCAGCATGCCGTGCATCCTGCGATGGCTCCCGGTCGCGGTCTGCGCCCCTGTCCTGCTCGCTGCGGCCGGCGATCCGGCGCCGGTTGCCCGGGTGTCCGAAACCAACGCGGTGGTCGCGACCAACCTCGTGTGGAGAGTCCTGCGGGGCGCGCACCTGGTGGAGGAACGCTATTTCGATGGGGACAGCTTTCACTTGAAACCGGCCCAGGGAAGGGAAGGCATCTTCCGGCTGTACTTCGCCGACTGTCCCGAAACCGACCGCTCGCTGAAGGACCGGATCGCCGCGCAGGCCAAGACCTTCAAAATCCCCGGTTCGCGGATTCCCGCCATGGGCAGGAAGGCGGCGGAGTTCACGCGGGAGTTTCTCCGGGACGGCTGCACGGTCCACACAAAGATGGAGGTTGCCGAGGGCAACAGCCGGATGACGCGGCATTACGCGTTGATCGAGGCCCGCGGCCGGTGGCTGCACGAGGCGCTGATCGAGGCCGGTCTTGCCCGCGCCTACGGGATGTCCATCGACCTTCCCTCCGGCCCATCGGCCAGGAGCCACTGGCGCCATCTCCACAAGCTTCAGGACGAGGCCCGCGAACACGGCGCGGGTGTGTGGGGAGACGGCGCGCCCCGGGTCGCACCGGCGGCAACGAGCCCCAACCGCTGACCGTACCGGGCGGAGCCACCACTCTGCGGGCGGGCGCGGGGCGTGCCGGTCCCCGTCGACTCGGTGCCATCCCGTTTGCGCGTCCGGTTCGGCTTCGGTACGATGGCGCCATGCGAACTCCACTCTATGACGAACACGTCCGGCTCGGGGCGAAGATCGTTCCGTTTGCCGGGTGGGACATGCCGATCCAGTACGAGGGCATCCTTGCCGAACATGCGCGGACGCGGACCGCGTGCACCGTATTCGACATCTGCCACATGGGCGAACTCGAGCTGTCCGGGCCGTCCGCGGAGGCCGACCTCGAGCGGATTCTCACCCAGCGGATTGCGACGATCCGTGTCGGACAATGCCGCT
>CAYXFW010000033.1:0-10066 GCA_964464305.1 uncultured Verrucomicrobiota bacterium | reverse complement strand
GACGGCGGCATCCTGGACGACCTGACCTGCTACCGTTTCGGACCGGACCGGTTCTGGCTCATCGTCAATGCGGGCACGCGGCCGGGCGACGCGGACTGGGTGCGCGGCCACATCTCGGCCGGCACCACGTTCCGCGACATCTCGGATGCGACTGCGAAGCTCGACGTTCAGGGTCCGGGCTCGCGCGCCGTCATGGAGACAGCGTTCGGCCTGCGCCTGCCCGACCTCGGGTACTTCCGCTTCGCCGAGATGACGCTGGCCGGCACGCCGTGCGTCGTGAGCCGCACGGGCTACACCGGCGAGTGGGGCTACGAACTCTATTTCCCGGTCGCGCAGGCTCTCGACTTCTGGACGCGTCTGCTCGGCGCCGGGGCGGTGCCGGCGGGGCTGGGCGCGCGGGACACCCTGCGTCTCGAAGTGGGATACCCGCTGTACGGCCACGAGCTGGGCACGGAGCGCACACCGGTCGCGGCCTCGCGCGGGGCGTTCCTCGATGCAACGAAGGACTTCATCGGAAAGCCGGCCGTCGCGCGCGATCTCGCGAACGGCTGTCCGCGATATCTCGCCGGCCTGCGGCTCGCCTCGCGGCGGGCAGCGCGAGCGGGAGACCGGGTTCTGGCGGCTGGCGCGGAGGCCGGCACGGTGACGAGCGGGAGCTTCGGGCCCAGCGTTGGCGCCGCCGTGGCGATGGCCTACCTCGACGCCGCCCTGACCGCGCCGGGCACCCGGGTGGCCATCGAGTCGCGCGGCGCGACCCTGGAGGCGGAGGTGGTCGGACTTCCGTTCTGGACGAAGGGCACGGCCCGGGGGCTCCCCGCGTCGGGATAAGGCGATGGCGTCCTTGCCCCATGCCGGCGGGACCCGGGCGCGTTCTCCTGTCATCGCGGGCGGTGCCGCGAAGGTGGGTTCCCCGGCCGGCACTTCCGGCGCCGGCGTCCTTGCGCTGGCCGTCATGCTTTCCGCATCCGCCTTCGCCGCCGATTCGCCGCAGTGGGGCGAGCAGTTTTCGCGCAACATGGTCTCGCCGGAAACCGGGCTGGCGGCCCGGTTCGACCCGTCCAACGGGACGCATGTCGCATGGTCCGCCGCGCTGGGCTCCGAGACGTACGGAACGCCCGTGATCGCGGCCGGCCGCGTGTTCATCGGAACGAACAACAAGGTTCCGCGGGACGACCGGCGGGGAGGGGACCGCGGCATTCTGCTGTGTCTCGACGAGTCCGACGGTCACCTTCATTGGCAACTGGCGGTTCCGAAGCGGACCGGCGATCTCTACCTCGACTGGCCCGGCGCCGGCCTCTGCTCGCCCCCGACGGTCGCGGGCCGGCGCGTCTATGTCGTCAGCAACCGCGGCGAACTCCTCTGTCTCGATCTCGACGGCATGGCCAACGGCAACGACGGTCCGTTTGTCGACGAGGCCGTGCTGCTGTCGCCCGAGGGCGGGGCCGTGACGGCAGTGGGGCCGCTCGATGCCGATGTGATCTGGGTGACGGATCTGAAGAAGACGCCGGGTATCTACACGCACGACTCGGCGCATGCGTCGATCCTGCTCGACGGGGATCTGCTCTACCTCAACACCGGCAACGGCGTCGACAACACGCACCGCAGGATCCGCAGCCCCGACGCGGCGAGCCTGGTCGCGGTCGACCGGGCCACGGGCCGGATCGTGGCGCAGGATGCGGAGCGGATCGGCCCCCGCATCGTGCACTGCCAGTGGTCGTCGCCGTCGCTCGGCGATGCGGGGGGCCGCCGTCTCCTGGTCTTCGCCGGCGCCGACGCGGTCGTCCGCGCGTTCGAGCCGCCCGCTGGGCCGTTTGCCGCGGCAGGGCCGCCGGCCGTGTTGCGCTGTGTGTGGCGGCACGATCTCGATCCGGACACGGTCAAGGAGGCGGCATGCGAGTGGAACGGCAGGCGGGAGGCCGGCGGACCGTCGACGATCCACGCGATGCCGGTCCTGGTGGGCGGGCGGGTTTACACGACCGTCGGCGGCGACCGGTGGTGGGGCAAGCGCGAGGCGCGGCTGATCTGCCTCGACGCGGCGGATGCCGACGGCGATGGCGCCGTCGCGCGGCGATGGCAGTACCCCCTCGATCGGCATTGCATGTCCACGCCCGCCGTGTCCGGCGGCCTCGTCTTCGTCGCGGATTCCGGGCGGAAGATGCATTGTGTGGATGCGGCGAGCGGAACTGCGGTCTGGACGCACGACCTGCAGGGGGAGGTATCCGGGTCGCCTCTGGTGGCGGACGGGAAGGTCTACGTCGGAACGCAACGCGGCGTCCTGTACGCGTTCGCGGCCTCGCGGGAGCGACGGTTGGTGGGCGAAACGTCGCTGGACGGAGCGATCTGGGGAAGCCCTGCGGCGGCCAACGGCGTTCTCTATGTTGCCTCGATGCGGCGCCTGTATGCGGTACGCCATGCCGGAGGCCGGTCGGGCGGCCCCGCGCCGAATCAGTAGCTGAGGGCGACCAGCTTTTTCCGGAATGAGTTCGTGGTGATCGGATCCACGTGGCCGTCCGCGAAGACGAAGTTGGCGGCGGCGACGCCTTCCAGGGTATGCCGCAGGGCGACGGGGCCGCCGACGATATCGGATCCCCCGACGGCCATGAGGTTCTCCCCGTCGGTCGGGTTCGTCGAGTTGGCCGCCGCCGGGAACGGCGTGTCCAGGATCAGGTTCGGTCCGGCATTGTCCGAGGCCTCGCTGGCGCCTTGCGGACGATCGCCCACAAGAATGACGCCCGAGGGACGCGCGACGTCGGAGTTCTTGTACCGGCGCGAACTGCCGTCGGCGAGCAGCAGGGGGTGCCCGGCGTAGCAGACCGAGATGCGATCCACGGCGCGCGCGGGACACACGAAGATCCCCATCATGCCGCTATCCTGGGCGAAGTTCGTGACGGCGTTGACCCAGGTTCCATCCGCGGCAAGCGGCGGGAAGTAGTGGCGCGCGTTGCGCGGGTTGTGCTCGGTGTAGAGGTTGATGCTCTGGAAGATCTGGCCGAGATTGTTCCCGCATCGCGTGCGGTTGGCGGTTGCGATGCCCTTGCCGATCATGGGGACGGAGATCGACATGAGGATCACGATCACGCTGACCACGACCAGCAACTCGATCAGGGTGAACCCCGGCCGCCGTCCGCCGCATCGAAAACGAGCCATCATAGTCATGCCTCCGCGGATCCGCCCGCGAAGGAAGCATAGCGCCCGCCCCCGCCGTACGCACGCCCAAAGAGCGCCGGCTCAGGCGATCCGGGGCTGGGCGGCGAGTTCCTCGCGAAGCTGGTGGGCGGCCGACTGGTAGCGCTCCCGGGATGCGGCATCGAACTCGGCCTGGTTCTGGCTTTGCAGCGCACGATACGGCACGTGCATCAGGCGGAGCATCTGCCAGAGCCCGGCGAGAACCTCCATGGAGAGCCGCCGGTAGTTCATGGCCGAAAGGACGATCTCGTCGTGTCCGATGCCGAGGAGCTGGGTCAGGAAGGAATGCTCGTCCGACTCGAGGTGCGTCTGGTTCGAAAGAAAGGCCTCGGCGGACCGGACATTGGCGAGAATCAGCCTCAGGAAGTGGGTAAAATCGTTCTCGACCTGCGACACGCCGCCGCCGCGTCCCGCCAGTTCCGCCTGGTGAAGCGCGGTTTCGAGCAGAAGGATGATCCGCCCGACGTGTCCGATCCGCGCATCGGTGTCGAGATGCTCCAGAGGCATGGTGAGGAGTTCCGCCGCGCGTTCCACGCAGACGTCGCGCCGCGCCGCATGCACCGGCCGGTTTCTGCGGACGATCACATCCGCCCCGCTGGAGGTCTCGCTCACCCCGGTATCATGCTCCCCCGCATGCCGTGCCGCAAGCGCGGACATGCGGCCCCGCGCCGCGCCGAAGCCGGACGCGCGCGACAACAACCGGTGCGACGTATGCCAACGCCAGGATCCCGAACGCGGCGGTCCGCCGGGACTCCGCCGCGGGCGGGTCACCGCGCCAGCGCACGGCGCCAGATGTCCTGCAGGCGAGCGATGGCCACGCCGGGATCGCTGGCGCGGTTCACGGCCCGCACGACGCAGAAATTGCGCGCGCCATGGGCGAGGACGGCGGGAAGGGTGGACGCATCGATGCCTCCGATGGCGACGGTCGTCACGGGCGAGGTCCGGACGATCGCCCCCATCCGGTCAAGGCCGAGAACCGGGTCGGGTGCGGCCTTGGTCGGCGTGGCGAAGACCGGTCCGACCCCGATGTAGTCGGGCGCCAAGGCTGCGGCCCGCCGTGCCTGGTCCGCGTTGTGGGTGGAGAGCCCGAAGATGCGGCCCGGGGCCGGCCACCGGCGCCGCGCGTCGGGGAGGGCAAGATCGCCCTGTCCCAAGTGCACCCCGTCGGCATCGGCCTCGCGGGCCGTGTCGACATCGTCGTTGACCACGAACCGCGTGGTCGTCCCCCGCGTGATCGTCCGGAGGCGCATGGCCGTCTCGAGGACGCGGTCGCGCGGTTCGCCCTTCATGCGCAGTTGCAGGTACCGCACCCCTTGCCGCACGGCGGCCTCGGCCGTCCTCTCGTAGCCCGCGACGGGGGCTGTGAGAACCAGATAGAGCCCGAACGTGTCGATCACGGCCCGGCTCCCCCGCTCCCGGAGCACCGGCAGTCGGATCGTCGCGCCACCGGAACCACCCGCGTCGTCATCCGGAGGACGTCGACGACCATGAGGCGGCCCTCGAGGGTCTGTCCGATACCGAGCAGGCATTTCACCGCCTCCGCTGCCTGGATGCACCCGAGGATCCCGGCCACGGCGCCCAGCGGGCCGGCCGGGGGTTCCGGCGGGCCGGGCGGCGGCGGATCGAAGAGACACCGAAAGCAGGCCGTGTGGCCCGGCCGCACCGTCAGGGTCTGCCCGAGAAACCGGCGGATGCCCGCGTGAGAGCAGGCGCGTCCCGCCGCCCGGCATGCGTCGGAGACGACAAACTTGGACTCGAAATTGTCGGTGGCCTCGACGATGAAGTCGTACCGGGCCACCAGACCCGTCGCCATGTCCGCCGTCAGGCGGAAGGGGTGGATCTCGATGTGCAGGTCGGGATTCAGCTCCCGGAGTCGGTCGGCGGCCGACTCCACCTTGGGGCGCCCGATGTCGGCGGTGGCATGGAGAATCTGCCGCTGCAGGTTGCCGATCTCCACGCGATCGGCGTCGACCAGCCCGAGCGCTCCGACGCCGGCCGCGGCCAGATAGAGGGCGACCGGGGACCCAAGGCCGCCGACGCCGACCACCAGCACGCGGGAGGCGGCCAGCACGTCCTGTCCGGCTTCTCCGATCTCCTCCAGCGAGAGCTGCCTCGCGTAGCGTTGTCGCTGAATTTCGTTCATGTCCGGAAGGCTGCGTCCCAGTTTTTCAAGACCGGATCGAGACCGCGGCGGCGCAGGGTGGCGGCCACCTCCGTCGCGGTACGACGGTCCTCGACGTCGAACTGTCCGCCGCACCGGGTTCCGCCGTCCGCGTACCCGCCGACCGTTGTGCGGCTGCCCGCGCTCATGCGGGTGATGCCGATGCCTGCGATCCCGTCCCGGAAGCGCGGCCCCTCGCGCGTGGACAGGACCAGCGGCACGTCGGGCAGGGCCAGGCGGAACGCGAAGACGATTCGCGCCAGGGTCCGCTCGGAGACCGGATGCTCGGGCACGAAGCCGCCGGCCTCGGGGCGGATGCGAGGGAACGAGAGGGAGATGCCGGATCGCCAGAAGCGTTGCCGGAGATCGGCCGCATGCAGGTACAGGGCCATCGCGTCGGCCAGGGGGTCCGCGAGACCGAGCAGGATGCCGAGGCCGACCGTCCGCATGCCGGCCTCCAGGGCCCGGGCCGGCGCCTCGATGCGGGCCGCGTAATCCCGTTTCGGTCCCCACCGGTGGACCCGCCCGTAGACGTCCCGGTCGTAGGTCTCCTGGTACACCGTCACGCCTGTGCAGCCCGCGTCGGCGAGGCGGCGGTACTCGGCGGTCGTCATCGGGAACGCCTCGACCGAGACGGCGGAAAACCGGCCGGCCGCCCGGGCCACGCTGTCGAGGAGGTACTCGAATCCCGCCTCGTCCGACCGCTCGCCGGTCAGCAGCAGGATATCGTCGAAACCGCACCCGGCCAGGGCGTCGAACTCGCGGCCAAGGGCATCCGGGTCAAGGCGCGCGCGCGCCTGCGGGCGGTCGGCGGCGTAGCCGCAGTAGGCGCATCCGCCGCCGCAGTGGTTCGAGAGGTAGAGCGGCGCGTAGAGAGAGACGGTTCGCCCGAAATGGCGGCGCGTCAAGGCCTGGGCGCGCGCGGCCATGTCGTCGAGGCATGCGTCGGCGGAGGGGTCGAGACATGCGGCGAGGCCGGCCGCCCCCGGCGCGTCGAGCGACCGGGGCGTCGGGAGCGGGACGCTCATCCCGCAGCCCCCGTGAGGAACGACGTGAGGGGGCTCGTCGCGACGGCGGCGTCGGCGCGGGGCATCGGCCCGGCCAGACAGGCCCGGCGTCCGGCCCGCACCGCTTCGGCGAACGCGGCGGACATCTCCACCGGGCGGTCCGCGGCGGCGATGGCGCTGTTGACCAGAACGGCGGCGCAGCCCATCTCCATGGCGGCAGCGGCCTCGGATGGCGCGCGCAGACCCGCGTCGACGATGACCGGGATCCCGCAGTCGCGGACCATCAGGCGGATCATCTCCGCCGTGGCCAGCCCGCGGCCGCTCCCGATCGCGGAGCCCAGGGGCATGACCGAGGCGCATCCCACGTCCTCCAGGCGCCGGGCCAGCACCGGGTCGGCGGGCATGTACGGCATCACCACGAACCCCTCGGCCGCGAGAATCTTCGCGGCCTCGTACGTTTCCAGCGGGTCGGGCAACAGGTGGTGCGGGTTCGGGTGGATCTCGACCTTCACAAACGGGCTGCCGCAGAGTTCCCGCGCGAGGTGGGCTGCGCGCACGGCCTCGCGGGCATCGCGGGCGCCGGAGGTGTTGGGCATGAGCGTGACGCCGGGCAGGGCGCGGACCGCGGCGGCGAGATCATCGTCCGGCCGATGCGGGTTGAACCGCCGCAGCGCCACGGTCACAAGCTCGGCGCCCGAGGCACGAATGGCGGCCACCAGGGTCGGGATATCGGAGTACTTCCCCGTTCCGAGCAGGAGCCGGGAGGTGAAGCGATGGCCTCCGAGGAGAAGCGGGGCGTCCTCGGCAAGAGGGAATGGGTCGGTGGACATCGGTCAGCCTCCCGCCGCGAAGGTCAGCAGGTCCACGCGGTCGCAGTCCTGCAGCGCACAGTCCGCGCGCTGCGCCATCGGCACCACCTCGCCGTTCACCAGCGTGGCCACGGATGCCACCGGGATGTCCAGCCCTTCGAGCAGCGCGGACAGGCGGTTCTCGCCGGCCCATTCGTACGGTTCGTCGTTGATCTGCAGTTTCATCGGTCCTCCGCCCGGAAAAAGGAACGGGCGCATCCAGTTTCATGCCGGATGCGCCCGTCGTTCCGTCTTGCGCTTCCTGCGCCGGCATTATCCGGTTCAGGTTCCACGGGTCTGATCTCAGCCCTTCCTGCGAAGAGCACCCCGGCACATGGGTCAGTAAACGGGGGGATTATGGGGCGCGACGCTCCGCCGTCAAGCCCGGCGGCGAACGCTTGGATCTCAGAGCGACGTGGGGACAAGACCGTGTCGCGCCGTTGCGTCCGCGCGGCGAGGCGGAGCCTCTTTTTCTCCCCACCGGGGCAAGCCCGGTGGGACCGAACTGCGGCCCCTCGTCTGCCACCGGGGCAAGCGTGGTGGGACGGGAACCTCCGGCTTATTGCACCCGGATTTTCCCCGACAGCTTCAGAAGGCCGGCAAGGGCGGCGAGGGCGGCGATGCCCAGAATCGAACCGCGTCCGATCTGTCCGTAGAGGAGGCTGCCGATCGAGAAGAGGGCGCCCCAGACCGCCACGCACCCGAGCATCATGCAGACGATGCCGACGGGGACGTCCCAGCCGCGTTCGGTGACGATCGATTCGCCGGAGGCTTCCGCCGCCGAGACGATCTTCTGCCAGCCGGGGCCGCCGGGCTGGACCTTGCGATAGAACGAGCGCAGCGTGGCCGTTTGCACCGGCGGGGTCGCATAGGTCACCGCGACCCAGCCGATCGTGGTCACCAGGATGCCCAGCACGAGCTTCCAGTCGCCGTAGCCCATGATCTTGAACATGCCGGCGTCGCGGAAGGACTGCTCGATGCCGAGCGACGGTCCGGCAAAGGCGAAGAAGCAGGCCACCACGAACGAGATCAGCATGGCGGCAATCTCGCTCCAGGCATTGATGCGCCACCAGAACCAGCGCAGGATATAGATGAGACCGGTGCCCGCGCCGACCGCCAGCAGCAGGTCGAACGACGCCTTCGCGTTCGTCATCGCCAGCGCGACGACGCCGGAGACCACCAGCAGCACGAGCATTGTGCCGCGCCCGACCGCGACCAGTTGCTTCTCCGTCGCCTGCGGCTTGAGGAACCGCTTGTAGAAGTCGTTCACGACGTACGACGAGCCCCAGTTGAGGTGAGTCGCGATCGTCGACATGTA
Source organism: uncultured Verrucomicrobiota bacterium (assembly GCA_964464305.1). GTDB lineage: Bacteria > Verrucomicrobiota > Kiritimatiellia > PWTM01 > PWTM01 > VGWF01. The sequence goes on along the minus strand of CAYXFW010000033.1, from coordinate 1,546 downwards.
GGCGGCGATCAGCGAGGCGACGATGACGCCGAGCAGGCCCTTGGGCATCCTGGCGATCATGCCGGGGTAGGCGATATCGTTGCGCAGGAACTGGTCCTCGACCTTCGGGAACGCGTCGGCCAGCTTCCCGACGCCCTTGACCTGGGCCTTGAGCGACCGGATCTCCGCGACCTGGGCGGGGGCCAGTTCCTGTTTTGCGCCGGCGTCGTACTTCGCCACGAGCGCGGCCATCTCCGGCGAGGCCAGCCGCGCCGTCGCGGCGGAGCGTTCGGCAGGGGTGTCGGGTGCGAAGGCGACGAGCGAAACGAGCGCCACCAGGATCCACGGCCATGGGCGGACCGCGTAGTGCAGGAAATTGAAGAGCAGGGTCGCGCCGATCGCGTGACGCTCGTTCTTCGCCGAGAGCATACGCTGCGCGACGTAGCCGCCGCCGCCCGGCTCGGCACCCGGGTACCAGACGTTCCACCACTGGACCGCGATGGGGAGGATCAGCAGGCCGACCAGCGGGCTGTAGTCGCCGCCCTCGGGCGCCGCGGGGAAGAAGGAAAGCTTGTCCGCCAGCGCCGGGTTGGCCACGAGGGCGGAGAGGCTTCCGACGCCGAAACTCCCGCCCTTCACGGCGTAGACGGCCGCGGCGATCGCGCCGAACATGGCGACCGAGTATTGGTAGAAGTCCGCCCAGATCGAGCCCGTCAGCCCGCCGAGCGTCGCGTAGATGCCCACGCCGATGGAGGCGTAGATCAGCGTCTCCACCGGTTTCAGACCGAACATGACCTGGCCGATCTTGATCGCGGCGAGCGAGACGATCGCCATGACCAGCACGTTGAACAGCACACCGAGATAGATCGACCGGAATCCGCGCAGCACCGCCGCCGGGCGGCCGCTATAGCGGATTTCGTAGAAGCCGAGGTCGGTGTCCAGCGCCGAGCGACGCCAGAGTTTGGCGTAGACGAAGACCGTCAGCATGCCGGTGAGCAGGAAGGCCCACCAGGCCCAGTTGCCGGCGACCCCGCCGGTGCGGACGATGTCGGTGACGAGGTTCGGTGTATCGCAGGAAAACGTGCAGGCGACCATCGAGACGCCCAGCAGCCACCAGGGCATCGTGCGTCCCGACAGGAAGAAGTCCGCCGAACTCCGACTGGCGCGTCGCGCAGCGAGCGAGCCGACGATGACGACGGAGATCAGGAACCCGACGATGATGACCATGTCCAGCGTGCTGATGTTCATGCAGGGGCCTCCGGACCGCGGGCCCGCAGGTCCGCGATCCACCGGTTCATCGACTCTTCGTGGCGCTCGAACGATTCGACCATCGTGAATTGGACGCGGCAGCGGTCGGCGTTGTGCCCGGGGCGGTGGGTCTTGAAGTAGATGTCGCCCTGCAGGTAGTCGGCCAGGAACCGGATGCCGATCTCGAACGTGATCAGCCGGGCGGAGAAGACCAGGTGGTCGACCTCGGCGGGCACGAGGAATCCGCCGGCGGACGCGAGGTAGCCGCGCGCCAGCGCGCCGAACATCTCCGGCATCATCGCGACCTTCGAGAGGTCCC
>CAYXFW010000032.1:9320-13057 GCA_964464305.1 uncultured Verrucomicrobiota bacterium | reverse complement strand
CGATTGCGGACAGCGCATGCAGGTCCCCACCCGGGAGGAACAGTCCATGGCCGGATCGCCCGGCTCGGACACGGAACTCGTCGGCCCCGGCTCCGCCGACACCTCGACGGAGGAGATTCTCAAGGAAAAGGTCGAGCGCCTCCAGGTCACGATGGAAGAGGTGCTGGACCGCAAGCGGTACCTGGAGAAGCTGCGCATCGACCATGCGCTGCGCTTCGAGCGGATCCGCGAGGAAATGGCCACCATTCAGGCGGCGGTGGACCGGATGACGGACATCCTTCAGGATACGACGGTGGAGAAGCCCGGGGATCTGGCGTAGGCAACCCGGCGTAAAGGAGATACGGACCATGGCAAGGAATGAAGCGCTCTTCAAGGCGGTCGGCACCGGTCAGCGGAAGGAAGTCGAAGAGATCATCCAGTCAGAGCTCGCCAAGGGGGGCAGCCCCGTCGAATTGCTGATGGATTCGATGATTCCGGCGATGCGCGATCTCGGCGAGCGATTCTCGCGCAACGAGGTCTACGTTCCGCAGATGCTGATCGGCGCACGCGCGATGCAGGCGGGGCTGAACATCCTCGAACCTCTCGTCGCCGCGGCAGGCCACAAGCCGCTCGGGACGATCTGCATCGGCACCGTGAAGGGCGATCTGCACGATATCGGCAAGAACCTCGTTGCGATGATGCTCAAGGGCGCCGGATTCAAGGTCATCGACCTCGGCGTCAACGTCGACATCCCGAAGTTCGAGAAGGCCGTCAACGACGGTGCGCAGGCGGTCCTGCTGAGCGCGCTGCTCACGACCACGATGCCGTACATGAAGACCGTCGCCGAACACTTCAAGGCCCGGCCGGGCGTGAAGGTGATCGTCGGCGGCGCGCCGGTGACGCAGTCCTACGCCGACGAAATCGGCGCGCACGGCTATGCCGAGGACGCCGGGGCCTCCGTCCAGATCGTCGAGAAATGCCTCGGCGTGGCCGGCTGACCCGGGAACCGGTCGACCGGATCCCATGAGCGTGCGCTTCCGGATTCGCGGCGAGTTCCGCGTCGCGGAAGGCGCGCCCGGTTCCACGCTGGCCGATCTGGCCTTTGCCGCGGGCATCCCCCTCAACACCGCCTGCGGCGCACGCGGCTCGTGCGGCCGGTGCGCGGTCGTCCTTCATGAAGGATCCTTCTTCGTCCGCGACCGCAAGATCACGGTCGCGCCCGGGGCGCCACACCGGGCGCTGGCCTGTGCGACGCGAACCGTCTCCGCGGATGCCCTGGTCGAGATCCCGGACCGGTCTCTCATCGAGCAGCGCGCCCGGATCGCGGACGACTTCACCCTGCGGCCGTTCGAATGGACCCCGGTCCAGCGCCGTGCAACGGTGACGATCCCCGGGGGCGGATGGCAGACCGCGTCCTCTGACGTCGAGCGTCTGGCCGCCGCGCTGGGGGCCGCAGGCGGTCCCGTCGCCTTTTCGATGGATCTCGATGCGGCGCGCACGCTCCCCACCGCCCAGGCCGGACCCGCATGCGTCGACGTGTCGTGGGGCCCGTACCGCGGCGGGACGGACGTGACCGTGGCCGCGCCCGCCGGGACAACCCGGCACCTCGGCCTGGCGGTCGACCTCGGCACAACGACCGTGGTCGTCCTGCTGGCCGATCTCGAGACCGGGCATGTGCTGGGGCGGGCCCCGGCCTACAACGCGCAGATGCGGAAGGGCGACGACGTGGCCGCGCGCATCTCGGTCGGATCCACGGCGGACGGCCTCCGGGCGTTGCACTCGCTTGTCGTACGCGAGACCGTGAATCCGCTGGTCGAAGAGGTCTGCGCAAAGGCCGCGTGCGCGCCCGGCGATATCGTCCGCGTCACGGCCGCGGGCAATTCCGTGATGGCGCACCTGTTTCTCGGCCTCTCGCCCGCCGGGATCGGCGCGCTGCCGTTCCAGCCGGTCCGCCGCCGTCACCCGGAATGCAGGGCGCGGGATCTCGGGCTCCTCGCGAACGGAAATGCGATCGTCGACGTCCTGCCGTCCATGACCGGCCACGTCGGCGGCGACCTCGTCGCGGACGCCTGCGCCGCGCGACTGCTCGATCGGGATGGCCTCGTGATGCTCGTCGACATCGGCACCAATGGGGAGATCCTGTTGTGGGACGGCCGCCGGCTCCTCTGCACCGCGACGGCGGCCGGACCGGCCTTCGAGGGCGCGGGACTGCGGCACGGCATGCGCGCGGCCGATGGCGCGGTCGACCACATTCGCTGGACGGACGGCCCAAACGTCGAGTGGACGACGATCGGCAACGCGCCCGCCGCGGGCTTCTGCGGATCGGCGGTGATCGATTTCGTGGCGCAGTCCTTCAAGGCCGGCCTGCTCGACGCGGTCGGCCGGTTCGACATGGACCGGCTCCGCGCCGCCGGCGTCGATGCCCGCGTCGAGCATTGCGGCCGGTCGATCCACGCCTGCCGCGTGGTCCCGGGCGAAGTGACGTCAACCGGCCACGCGCTCACGGTTTCCGAAGCCGACGTCGCAGAGATCCTCAAGGCCAAGGCGGCGATCCACGCCGGCATCGTGACCCTGCTGGCCACCGCCGGACGGCGGATCGAAGACCTCGACACCCTCGTCCTGGCGGGAGGCTTCGCGCGACACATTCATTTGCGCCACGCGGCCTGGATGGGCCTGCTGCCCGACCTTCCGCCGGGCCGGATCGAAGTGATCGGCAACGGCTCGCTCGCCGGCGCCTTCCTCGCCCTCGGCGACCCCGCCGCCGCCCCGGAGTTCGAACGCATCGTCCGCGCCGCGGAACCGGTCGAACTCAACCTCTGCCCCGGCTTCGAGTCCGCCTACATCGACTCCATGCTGCTCCCCAACGCCGACCCCTCCGCCTTCGCCATGGCGGTTTCCGAAATGGGACGGCCATCGGAACCCTTGGATTCGTAAACTGGTCGGACTCCTCCTGTCCGGCGTGGCGCCCGACACGGGCGATCGCTCGCGAGAGCCGGCGCGCTGAACCCGAAGGACCCGACCGGGGGACAGACTTTATTAAGTGTGTCCCCCTGCATCGCACGGCCGGGGGCGGGTCGCCGGGTTACACGCTGAAGCGGAAGTGGAGGACTTCGCCGTCGCGGACGACGTACTCCTTGCCTTCGAGGCGGAGCGTGCCGTGGTCGCGGCACTTGGAGAGGGCGCCGTGCTTGAGCAGCTCCTCGGACGTGACGGTCTCGGCGCGGATGAAGCCGCGCTCGATGTCGGTGTGGATCTTGCCGGCGGCGGCCTGGGCCGAGGTCCCCTCGTCGATCGTCCACGCGCGGACCTCATCCTCGCCGACCGTGAAGAAGCTGATCAACTTGAGCGCCGTGTAGGCGGCGTGCAGGAGCCGGATGCGCGCGGGCTCGGTCAGGCCGTAGTCCTTGAGGAACTCGACCTGCGCGGCGGCGTCCAGCGTCGCGATCTCGGCCTCGAGCGTCGCGCAGAACTGGAGCAGGTCGAGGCCCCGCGCCGTCACCGCCGCCCCAAGCGCATCGAGTCCGCCGCTGCGGATGCGATCCTCGGAGATGTTGGCGACGACCAGGAGCGGCTTCTGCGACAGGAACTGGTAGGTGCGGAGGATCTTCTCCTCGTCGTCGCGAAGCTCCAGCGTCCGGAGCGGCTTGTCGGCGCCCAGGTGGTCGCGACAGCGTTCGAGGAGCTTCAGCTCCTGATCGGACATCTTCCCGCCGTGCTTCTTGTCCGTCTCGGCCTTCTCGATCCGTTTCTCGATCCGC
>CAYXFW010000032.1:0-9310 GCA_964464305.1 uncultured Verrucomicrobiota bacterium | reverse complement strand
AGGATCGATTCCATCTGGGCGACGGGGTCGAGGGGTTTGCCCTCGTAGTCGAATTCGCCGAAGGCCTGCACTACGAGGACAAACGCATCCGCATTCCCCAGCACCGGCGTCATATCGCCAAAGTGGATCGCCTCGCCGCCCGGGGGCGCCACGTCGGTGAAGGTGACCTCGGCCGGCGTGAATTTCTTCGGCTTGAAGAGATCGCGCAGGGCCTCGAGCCGCGCGTCCGGAACTTTGACGGTGCCGTACCGGTGCCCGCCCTTCGTCATGAAGTTCGGTCCCGCGGGCGTGATCGTCAGCGCGTCGAATACCGCCGTCTTGCCGCATTGCGGCGCGCCAATCAGATAAAGTGCCAGTGCCATGAAGTGTGCCTCGTCCGTGCAGTATACCGGCCGCAGCCCCCGGGTGCACGGACAACCGTCGCGGCGGAAGCGGGATTGCCGGAGGGCCACCGGCTGTCCTAGGATGGCGGTTCGACCTTGGGGAGTTCATGACGCGACGGGAACGGCTGATGGCGACGCTCCGCGGGGAGCCGGTGGATCGGCCTGCGGTGTCGTTCTACGAGTTGAACGGTCTGGACGAGAACCCCAACGACCCGGATCCCTTCAACATCTACAGCCACCCCTCGTGGCGGCCGCTGATCGAGATGACCCGGGCGGCGACGGACCGCATGGTCATGCGCGGCGTTGCCTACGCTGCGATCGCCCCCGACCCGATCGAGGCGGTCTCGGAAACGGAGTCCGTCGTCCGCGACGGCAGCCGGCTCACCACCCGCCGAGTCCGCATCGGCGCGCGCACGCTCACGGCGCGCACCCGCCGCGACGCGGACGTGAACACCGTCTGGACCGAGGAACACCTGCTGAAAGGCGTCGACGATCTGCGCCTCTTCCTCCAGGTCCCCGAACCGGCCGACGCGGGCGCACCGGACACGTCCGGCGTGACCCAAGCCGAGACCGAACTGGGCGACACGGGAATCGTGATGATCGACACGCCCGACCCGCTCTGCCTGGCCGCCTCGCTGTTCGACATGGCCGAGTACACCGTGATCGCCATGACCGAACCGGAACTCTTTCACCGGCTGCTGGAGCGATTCGCCGCCACGCTGCTGCCGCGCACTCGCGAGATCGCCCGGCTCCTGCCCGGCCGCCTCTGGCGGATCTACGGGCCGGAGTACGCGGCGCCGCCCTACCTTCCCCCCGCCCTGTTCCGGGAGTACGTGTGCCGCTACGTGGAACCGATGATCCGCGCCATCCAGGCGCACGGCGGCTTCGCCCGGATCCACTCGCACGGAAACCTGCGGGCGATTCTCGATGACATCGCCGGCATGGGCGCCGACGGGCTGGATCCCATCGAGCCGCCGCCGCAGGGCGATGTGGAGCTGGCCTTCGTCCGGCAGCGGTACGGCGACCGGCTCGTCCTCTTCGGCAATCTCGAGGCCGCCGACATCGAGAACCTGCCGACCCCCCGGTTCGCCGAGAAGGTCCGCCGCGCACTCGACGAGGGCACCGCCGGCAGGGGCCGCGGATTCGTCCTCATGCCCTCCGCCTGTCCGTACGGCCGGGAGCTCTCCACCCTGGCGGTCCGGAACTACGAGACGATCCTCACGATCGCCGGGGCTCTTTGAGAAAGGAAACCGCCGTGACGCCCCGCGAAAACCTCCTCAGCCTCTACCGGCGGACCGGCTATGAAGCCGCCCCGGTCGGCATGACGCTGTGCCCGGCCCTGGCCGCGGAGTTCGACCGCCGGCATCCCGAGGCGGGCGGCGACTACCTCGCTTTCTTCGGCGCGCCATACCGCATCCTCTACGACCCGGGCTTCGCGTGGAATTTCGACGAGGTGTGGCGCATCCCGGGCCGCGACGCGATCGACTGGCGCCGTTTCCATCCCGACGGCTTCGAACATGCCGTGAAGTTCGACGGCTGGGGCGTCGCGCACGAGGAGAATCCCGACTCCCACCACATGACGCGGATGCACCATCCGCTCGCCCGCGCCGAGTCCGTCGCGGAACTGGAGGCCTATCCCTGGCCCGACTTCGAGCATCTCGACTTCTCCTATCTCAAACCCCGGGTGGACGGAATCCACGCCGACGGCCTCGCCGCCTTCGTCTGGGCCGAGTGCACGGTCTGGGAGACCGCCTGGTACCTGCGCAGCATGGAGAACCTCTTCGTCGACATGTCCTGCAACGAGGCCATGGCGGTCTGCCTGCTGGACGCCATCACCGGCCGCGCCTGCCTCCGCGCGCGCGCCTTTGCGGAAGCCGGCGCGGACATTCTCGGCCTCGGCGACGACATCGGCATGCAGAGCACGATCATGATGTCGCTCGAGATGTACCGCACGTGGCTCAAGCCGCGCCTCGCCCGCGTGATCGCGGCGGCAAAGACCGCGAAACCGGACATTCTCATCAGCTACCACTCCTGCGGCTACGTGCTGCCGTTCTTGGACGACCTGGTCGAGATCGGCGTGGATATTCTGAACCCGGTGCAGCCGGAGTGCATGGACTTCGCCGCCGTACATGCGATGCATGGTGGCCATCTCTCGTTCAACGGCACCCTCGGCACGCAGAACCTGATGCCCCACGGCACTCCGGCGCAGGTGCGCGACGAGGTCCGCCGCAACCTGTCCATCGCCGGCCCCCGCGGCAGTCTCTTCTGCTGCCCCACGCACATGCTGGAACCCGAGGTCCCCTGGGCGAACATCGAGGCGTATGTCGACGCGGTGCGGAGCTTCCGCGTCTGAACCGGTCCGCACGACGGAAGAAGGAGCGAAGAATGAAACGGATGACGATAATTCTCGTCCTGGCGGCGCTCGCCGGCCTTGGCGGAACCTCCGGGAGTGCGGCGGCCGCGGACGCGTGGACAGTGACATCGCCGGACGGCGCCCTCGAGGTCCGGGTCGCGGCCGACCCCGCGCCGACCCTGACCGTGCTTCGCGGCGGGCGAACGGTCATCGAGCCGTCTCCGTTCGGCCTGACGCTTCTCAAGGTCGGCACCCGGCCGGGCGCGCTCAAGCCGGCCGGCGTCCGCCGGGCGACGATCGACGAGACGTACCGGATGCCGACGGGCAAGCGCAGTGTCTGCCGCAACCACGCCCACGAGATGACTGTCGACTTCGGCGGCGGCGGCGAACCGGCCTTCAGCCTGATCGTCCGAGCCTACAACGAGGGCGCGGCCTATCGCTACGTCCTCCGCGGCGAGGGCACGGACGAGGTGGTCTCGGAAGCCTCGGCCTTCCGCCTTCCGCCCGCATCGTCCGCATGGTTCGCCCCTTATTCCCCTGGGTACGAGATGGTCTACGCCGCGCAGACGAACTGGACGTCGTTCGCGAAAGACATCCAGGTTCCGCTGCTTTTCCGGCATCCCGCCGGACCCTGGATCCTGCTGACCGAGGCCGCGGTGGACGGGACGTACTCGGGCGCCCGGTTGCATGTCGCGGACCCCGCCGCCGGTCTGCTCCAGTACCGGCTGGCCGGCCGGCCGGGATCGTCGCTTCCCTGGACCACGCCGTGGCGCGTCGCGATGGTTGCGGAAAGCCCCGGCCCGCTGGTGGAATCGACGCTCGTCACCGACCTGTCCCCCGCATCGAAGATCGAGGACACAAGCTGGATCCGGCCGGGCGCCGCCATCTTCCCGTGGCTGACCGGGCCGACGTCGAACAACATGAGTTTCGCGCGCATGCAGCAGTTCGTCGACCTCGCCGCCGACATGGGATGGGGCTGGATCGAGTTCGACACTGCTCTCGTCCTCGGCAACCAGATGGGCGATCCGCCGGAGAAGTGGATGGCCTGCACGTGGGTTCCGGAACTCGCCGCCTATGCGAACCGCCGGGGCGTCTCGGTCTATGGATGGGACCATTGGAAAAACCTCGACACGCCCGAAAAGCGCGAACGCATTCTCGGCTGGCACGTCACGAACGGCTTCAAGGGGATCAAGATCGATTTCCTCGACAGCGACAGCCAGGATCTCTACCGGTTCCGCGACGTCGCCGCCCGCGAATGCGCCCAGCGGCATCTCATGCTCAGCTACCACGGCGACATCACCCCGCGCGGCTTGCAGCGCACGTGGCCGAACATCGCGACCCACGAGGGCGTGAAGGGCGAGGAATACTACTCGCCCGTCAATGCCGGCGGCAACCGCCCGCCCCTGCCCGCATACAACGTCAACCTCGTCTTCACCCGCAACATCCCCGGCTCGATGGACTACACACCCGTCACCTTCGACCTGCCCGGCGGCCCCCAGGGTCCGCGGCAGACGTCCAACGCCCACGAGATGGCGCTGGCCGTGGTGTTCGAATCCGGCTGGCAGGGGCTGGGGCTCAACCCGGAGAGCGCCCGCGGCCCCGCCGCGGCAGCCCTCGGCTTCCTCCGGAACCTGCCGTCGGCGTGGGACGACATCCGCTTCCTTGGCGGCCACCCGGAAGCCTTCGCCGCGGTCGCGCGACGCAAGGGCAACGATTGGTGGATCGCGGGCATCAACGCCGGGGAGTCGCGCGCGCTGGCGCTGACGCTCGACTTCCTGCGGCCCGGCACGCACATGGCCGAATTGTACCGTGACGACCCGGAAACCGTCGGCCGGCCGCCGCTCGAGACCCGCGTGGCCGTGACCCCGGTCACTGTCGACCCCGCGCGCCCGTTCGCCGTCAGCCTTCCGCCCAACGGCGGCTTCGGCCTCGTCCTTCGCAACAGCGCCCGGCCGGGCCGCTGATCCGTGAGGGGCGGACCCGGTCTGATCAGGGGGACGGAGGGGGCGTCTCGGATTCGCCGAGGACCCGCCGGATCCGCACGAGCAGGTCGGCGGGGTTGATCGGCTTGTTGACGAAGTCCGCCGCCCCCGACGCCAGGCAGGCCTCCCGGACCTCGCCGTCGCGATTGGCGGTCACAAAAACAACCGGAATGAGTGCGGTATGAACGTTCTTCGTCAGAGCTTCGAAGACCCCGGCGCCGCCCCCCGCGGGCATCTGCAGGTCGAGCAGGATGAGGTCCGGCCGCTCCGCGATCGCCATCTGGATGCCCTGAATGGCGTCGGCGGCGGCGGAGATCCGGTATCCGGCCGCCCGCAGATGCGCGTGGAGCAAGCGCACGATGATCGGATCATCGTCCACGATCAGAATCTTCTTCATCGCCATCCTGCTTCCCCAATCTCTCTCGGCGCGCCCATGGCACAGTTTATCACGCATCCCGGCCCGGGCCATACTTTTTGGTCTCTGCCCGATTCGTGCGCTCCATGCCCCGCGCCGCTTGCGGCGCGGGGCGGTCGGGAGCATCCTGAAGACATGCAGGGATGGACCCGATGGATCGTGGGGGCGCGGCCGCGGCGGACGCTGGTGCGGACCGTCGTCCTGGCGGCGTTCTGCTTTGTCGTCTTCGGCCTCGTGCTGCGGCCGGTGCGCGTCAGCGGCATCAGCATGGAGCCGACGGTTCGCGACCGGACATTCCGGTTCGGCCTGCTCGCCGCCTACGCGTTCGACGGGCCGCGCACGGGCGACATCGTGATGGTCCGCATGGCCGGCCGCCGCGTGATGTACCTGAAGCGCATTCTGGCGGCGCCGGGCGAAACCGCACAGTTTCGCGACGGCGAGCTGTGGGTCGACGGGAAGCTCCGTCCGGAGCCCTACGTGCGCCTGACCGGGACATGGCAGACGGAGCCGATCCCGCTGGGCGCGGGCGAGTACCTGGTCGCGGGCGACAACCGCAGCGCGCCGCTTTCGCAACACACCGCGGGCGTGACGACCCGCAACCGTATCGAGGGGAGGCTGGCGAGATGAACCGGCGCATGCTCATGGGAGCGATCCTGCTGTCCGCAGCGGCGGCCGCCGCGATCTGGTGGATGCGTCCGTCCGACGAGGCGCGCATCCGGAAGGGCATGGCGGAACTGATCGCGACGATCGAAAAGACCGCGGCCGAATCGCCCATCGCTGCCGTGCAGCGGGCGGGCAAGGCGGCCGGCTGGTTCACCGAGGACTGCGCCATCCGGATCGACCGCCCCGAGCTCGGCACGATCGCGTCGCAAAACGAGCTCCGCCAGTCGGTCTTCCGCGTACGCGCCCTGCTCGACGAGCTGCGCGTCAGCCTGCATGACGAAACCGTCGCCGTCGATCCGGACCGTTCCGGCGCCACCCACCACTTCACGGCCCGCGCCCAAGCCCGACGCCAGAGCATGTCCGAATCGGCGGTCCAGGAGATCGAGGCAGTGTGGCGCCGCACCCCCGACGGATGGCGAATCCGGTCCGTCGAAACGGTCCAGGCCATCCGGCAGGTTCGGTAGTCCCCATGAAGCGCGCCCGGCATCTGGCGGTGGCCGTCGCGTTCGGCGCGGTCCTGTCCGCCGCTGCCGCGGAACTCCCGCGGACCGTGATCCTGTTCATCGGCGACGGGATGGGGACGGGCCAGGTCGCGGCCGCCCGGGCATTTCTCGGCCGCCCGTTGCACTTCGAGGAATTCCCCTTCACATCAAGTCTCGCCACAGAACCCGCGGGCGGGGGCATCGTGGACTCCGCGGCGGCGTCCACGGCCATGGCCGCGGGACGGCGCGTGTCCGTTTCGGTCGTCAGCCGGGCCCTCCCTGGCGACGGATCCGATCTGGCGACGGTCCTGGAGTTTTTTCGCGACCGCGGACGCCGAACCGGGCTCGTGACGACATCCTACCTCCTCGACGCCACGCCGGCCGCATTCGGCGCCCACGCCCCCGGGCGGTCCGACTTCGAGGGCATCGCCGCTCACTACCTGAGGACGAATGGCCCCAGTCTCCTGCTCGGCGGCGGATTCGGACTGACCGTCGATGCATGCGCCGCCGCCGGCTTTACCGTCGTCGGCGACCGTGACGCGCTGGCCGTCGCCGCCACGTCCGGCGTGCCGCGGCTTGCGGGATTGTTCGGAAATTCGTCGATGCCCTACGAAACCGACGGGCTCGGCGCGTTCCCTCATCTTCGGGAGATGACCGGCGACGCCCTTCGGTTTCTGGGCCGGGACGACGCCCCGTTCTTCCTGATGGCGGAAGGCGGGAAGATCGACCCGGCCTGCCACGCAAATTCCCTCCGGGACTGCCTTGCCGAGATGCTGGAGTTCGAACGGGCAGTCGATGCCGCAGTCGCGTGGGCGGGCGATCGGAACGATGTGCTGATCCTGGTCGCCGCGGACCACGAGACGGGCGGCCTGGAAGTGACGGCCGACCGGGGCCCGGGGGAGGAACCCTCGGTCGTGTGGCATGACACCTATCACACGACTGTGCCGATCCCCCTGTACGCGCGCGGCGCGGGCGCCGCCCGCGCCCTTTGGGCCTCGCACCTGATCGACGTGCACTCGCTGATGACGGACCCCGCATTCCCCCCGCCCACGGTCCGCGCCCTACGAATCCCCTCGCCGGTGTCCCCCCTGACGCTGTCATGGGCCGCCGTGAGCGGTCGCGTCTACCGGGTCGAGTCCGCGGCCACCCCCGGAGCGGAGGCGTGGGACGACGAGGGCTCGGTGACGGCGGCGGTCGACGCGGTCCTCTCCTGCCCCCTGCCGCCGTCCGTCCGGACGCCCGTGTTCTACCGGGTATCCGGTGCGCCGTGACGCCGCCGTCCCGGCACCGGGGCGGGTTCAGAGGATGTTCGCGGCCAATTCGGCAAGGTCGGAGCGGACGCCCTTCTGCAGGCTGATATGCGCGGCGATGCCGTGCGCGCGGAACTTGTTCACGGCCTTCGAAAGCCCGTTCGAGGTGCTGTCCACGTACGGGTTGTCGATCTGGTAGATGTCGCCCGTCAGGATCACCTTCGTGCCGTGGCCGACGCGCGTGACGATGGTCTTCACCTCGAGCGGCGTCAGATTCTGGGCCTCGTCGACGATCATGAACTGGTGGTGGATGCTCCGGCCCCGAATGAACGATAGCGGCTCGATGGAGATCTGGCCGGATTCCTCCATCAGGTCCTTCGTCTTCCGGCCGTCCTTGCGCTCGCTGGAGATCAGGTCCAGCGCGTCGAAGATCGGCTGCATCCACGGGTTGAGCTTCTCCTCCACGGTGCCCGGGAGGAAGCCGATGTCCTTGCCCATCGGCATCGTCGGGCGCGAAACGAGCAGCTTCCGGTAGAGCTTGCGCTCGAGGGTCGCGAAGAGGCCCGCGGCGACGGCGAGCAGGGTCTTGCCGGTGCCGGCCTTGCCGATGATGGTGACGAGCTTGATGCGCTCGTCGAGCAGCGCGTCCATCGCGAAGTGCTGCTCCTTGTTTCTCGGGCGGATCGCGGAGAGCTCGCGCGGGGTCGGGAGCAGGGCAATGATGTTTTTCCCCTCGGGATCGAGCCGACCGAGCATCGTGTGGTTCGAATCGGCCGTGTCCTGGAGCAGCAGATACTCGTTCGGCGGCCGGGGCGCGCCTTCGTAGGGCAGCAGCCCCTTTTCGACGAAGGCGTCCATCTGCTCCTTCGGAATCTCGAGATCGGAGTAGCCAAGGTAGAGCTCGTTGATGTCGACCCGGTCGGTCTCGTAGTCCTCCGCGGCGACCCCGACGGCGTCGGCCTGAATGCGCAGGTTGATGTCCTTGCTGACAACGATGCACGGCTCGGGCCGGTCCGACTTCATCCGGAACGCCAGCTCGAGGATCTCGCGGTCCACGTATCCGTTCTGCGCGGTCGCGCGGGCATTGTCCGGCCGCATCACCACGCTGAGCCGGCCGCCGTTGTCGAGCCCGACGCCCTCGGAGAGCTTGCCGCGCGACCGCAGCTCGTCGAGCGTGCGGCTCACCTGCCGCGCGTTGCGCCCGAGTTCGGAAAGGTCGCGCTTGAAGTGGTCGATCTCCTGGATGACCCCGATGGGCAGGACGACGTCGTTATCCTCGAAATGGAGGATCGCGTTGGGGTCGTGGAGGAGAACGTTGGTGTCGAGGATGTAGTTTTTCTTCATTCGTGTTTCGCCCCGCAGTCTACCTGGGATGCGGCGCGGCGCAAGTGCAAGGAAGGTTACGGCCCTTCGCCTTCGACGACGGGGCGCCAGGGGGACCCGCGGGAGCCGAAGAGGTCGGTGCCGACGCGGACGAGGGTGGCGCCCTCGCCGATCGCGACCTCGAAATCCATCGACATGCCCATCGACAGCTCCGGCAGCGCAAAGCCGGTCTCCGCGGCACAGCGGTCGCGCAGGACGCGCAGGGTGCGGAAGAACCCTCGCGCGCGCTCCGGGTCCTCGCAGTAGGGCGGCATCGTCATGAATCCGGCGACGGCGACGCACCGCAGGCCGTTGGCCGTCTCGAGCGCCGCGCGCACGGCGTCCGGCGGCATGCCGTTCTTGGAACCCTCGCCGGACACGTTGACCTCGAGCAGGACGCGCGGGCGACGGCCCTCGTCG
>CAYXFW010000031.1:8834-13076 GCA_964464305.1 uncultured Verrucomicrobiota bacterium | reverse complement strand
GTCGGCCCGCTCGCTGCCGAGCAGCGTGGCCCCCCTCTCGATCTCGAGTGCGACCCCGCTGCGCAGTCGGATCGTCGACGACTTGAACACGCCGCCGCGAAGGACGACCGCTCCGCCTCCGCCGGCCGCGCAGGCATCCACGGCTGCCTGGATCGCCTTCGTGTCCAGCGTCCGGCCGTCCGCGACGGCGCCGTGGGCGCGGGGGTCCCAGGTTCGCCCCGTGTCCAAGGGTTGGACGCCCCCCGCCTGCGAGGTTCCGAGGATTGGAAGCGTCCACAGGGCGGCAAGAAGGGCTCGCGCGATCATACGGTCTTCCCCGGCGGCGAACGTTTGCATGTCATCGTGACGATCGAAATCGCCCACGTCCGGACGCGGGCCGTGGCCAAAGGCTCGAAATTCCATTCGCGGCCCGAGTAATGCCGCATGATCGCATCGATCTCGCACCGGTCCGTTATCTGCTTGTCCGTCCGTCTCACAGGCCCTCCGCCGGCGATCCCCACATCTCCAAGCCCGCATTTGAGGCCCCACCGGGACAAGCCCGGTGGGACGCCGGCTTCATCCCTCTCCCTGCCGCCCATCTCCACATCGCCGCGCCCGGTGGGACGCTCATTCCTCTCCCGGCCGATCCTATCTAAGTTGCAGCACCGCGGCCGCGTCGAGCCGCCAGGTTTCGGCGAGCGTGCCTTCGAGGCACCGGCGGACGCCGTCCTCCGCGCGGTACGCCCCGATGTTGAATGGGATCTTCATCTGCGCGGCCGGCTTCAGCCCCAGGGCCTGGAACGGAATTGCCCATTCGCATCGCCACCCGCCACGGGTCTTGCCATAGGGCTTCGCCACGAATTTCACGGCCTTTCCCAGCGCGGCGGCATCCGCGGCCGGGGCACCGCCGTCGGTGATACTCGACGAGATACCGCCCGCGAAGCCGCGCAGCACGAAGGCGGCGGGCTTGCCGTCCCGCCCGGCGCCTGCGATGCACACCTCGACGCCGTCGTCCGCGCCCCACACGCAGCCGGTTTGAATCCCCGACGCGTCGAACACAACCACGTTGACCGCCACATAGAGGCACTGCTCGTCCCAGCAGAACTTCGCGAACGCCGGCGCCCCGCTGGCGCCCCAGCGCGAGGGTTCCTTGTCCATGGATGCGAGTTCGCCCGGCCACTCCTCCCAGCCGATCTCGCCATCCAGCACCGGCGGGCCCGGTGCGCGCGCAACGGCATGCGGCCACGTTCGTCGCGCGGGCGCCGTCGAGGTCGGCATGGCGTCGCTGATGACAACCCGGTGCGGAACGGCGGACGTGTCCGCCCCCCCGGTGAACAGCGTATTGTTCGTCCAGACCCGGATCGCTCCGGGCTGACTGATCGTCACCTTGCCAAGCGCGACGAGGATGTTGCCCTCGAACGTGCATCCCGCCGACCGTTGAAAGGACAGGGACATGTTCGTTTCGGCGATGAAGACGTTGTCGCGGATGATCAGATTCCGGGCGATGTGGTTGTGGGTGGGCCGATCGACACCGATGGACACATTCCGCTCGACGATGCAGTCCTCGGCGCCCTCGTCGAGGTAATACGACGACACGCCGTAGCCCTGGCCGACCTTCACGACATCCCGCACGACGTTGCCCCGCAGAAGGCACCGCTTCATGCCCCCGTAGATGGCGCCGCCATCGTGCAGTTCCCGCATCACGCGATAGATGAGGTTCGCCTCGATCCGGTGGTCTCCCCCGCCTCCGACGATACCGCTGTAGGGCGCATCGTGAATCTCGTTGCGAAGGACGTGGAATCCGTTGGTGAGCGCCGGCCGGGCCTGGTGGCTGACGGAGAGGGCGATGGCACTCGGGTGGTACACGCCGACGTGATGGACATGGTTCGAGACGATGACCGATGCCGCCCCGTCGGCCTTGATCCCGCAGGCCCCGATGTCGTGGACATGGCACCCGGAGATCCGGCAGTTCACGATCTGCCGCGCCACAATCCCCTGCCCGCCGGCCAGTCCGACATCCAACGACTCCAGCACGCACGACTGCGCAAACTCGAGATGCAGGGCCCCGTCGAACGCGTAGGCGCCGAATCCGCCGGGTTTGAGCGGGGTCGTGGTCGCCGCCAGGGCCAGCCCGCGCACCGTGATTCCCTGCACGGGGGTCTTCGCCGTACCGGCAATCACGAGGATCTTCTCCAACCGCGGCGCGACCACGCGCGCCTTGCTCATGTTCTCGCCGGGCAACGGCCAGTACACCACCCGCCCGCCGCTTCGGTCCAGATACCACTGTCCCGGCCGCATCATACCTTCGCGCGTGTTGAAGACCGTGTACTTCTTCACGCCAAACGCGCCCGGCGGCGACTTCGCGGGCGTGGTGAAGACCAGCGTGTGCCGCGCCACATCGTTGCTCGCCACGCCGACCAGCGACTCGTCCCACATGTGATAGACCCGGACTTCCGCGTTCCGGACGTCGAGCCCGGCGGGAATATCCTTCGCATCGTAGACCATCGTTCCCAGCTCCTCCGGCTTGGGCTTGCGCTCCCAGCCCCCGCCGACGGAACTCAGCCATCGGACATCGAATACGCTCTTGTGGATGAACGCGTTCGTGGCCGGAAGGCGGGCGCGGTCCGGCATGCGCCCATCCACCGCCAGAGCCCGGAAATCCCATGTGCCTTCCTTTACACCGGGCAGCGCCGCACTCCAGAAGTCATTTCCATCCCGCGTCCATCCGGTCACCGGCACGCCGCCATGGAGCGTCGCCGTACCGCCCGGGGCAGCCTCAAGGGTCAGTCCGCTGTCGCGCGCGTCGAGGCTCAGGGTCCGGGCGAGGAAGTAGTCGCCGGGCATGACCACGATTCGCTGCACCGCGGACGTGTCGGCCGCCCGGGCTGCGCGCGTGGCGTCCCGGGCCTTCTCCAGCGTCGCAAAGGGCTTGTCCTTCGTGCCGGCGGCCGCATCGTCGCCGGAGGAGGAAACGAAGAAGTCCGCGGCGGTTGCAGAGAGTGCCGACAACGACAGAATCAGTCCCGCAAGGCGCCCCGCGCGAAGAAGACCAATCCTGCCGCGCCCGCCGGTCGCGGCATACCCCGCGCCGGACGTGACTTCTGCAGCCGCGACCGCGGGTCGCGGCAGGCTTGTGCATCGAAACGCATGGCGGCCGGGTCGACGCCCGCGGCTACAACAGACAGGCCTGATCGTGTGGCGCGAGGATCCATCCCAGGTTCCGCCGTTCTCATCAAAAGTCTCCCCTCAGCGTTTCCCACTCTTGCCCGTGAAATCGAACGGTTCCGTGCGGCTGAACTCCTGCCACCGTTTGTCGATCGCCCCGATGGACGCGTCGGCGTGGATGTACAGGCCGTAGCGCAACCGCAGGGGGCTGCCCCGGGGCACCACGCGCGGGCCGTCGAACGTCAGGCACGATCCCATCCATCCATCTTCCCGGGTATGAAACACCGTCGGATGGTTCGGATTCCCCGGATGATCCATCAGCGTGATGCCGTTGGTCACGCCAGCCGCGATGGGACCGGAGTAGTCCATCCACCGCGCGGGCTTCCGGAACGTGCCCGCCTCGTTCACGCCACCCTCGGAATTGCGCAGGGATCCGCCGCCGTCCTTCACGCCGATCGACTTCGCCATCCGAACGCCGACCAACCCGAACGGCGTCTGGCCGAGCGTGACGTCCTCGCCGGCGGCCTCGAACTGCACATCGATGATCATCATCCACGCGTTGTCCGGAAGAACCTGTACGCAGGTCCGCCTCCGCTCGTGCAGGACCGTCACGCCGTTCGTGCCGATCCACGCGTTGAGGCACCGGACCGAGGCTTCCTCCGGACCGTCCTCGAGCGCCTCGATCTTCTGGTGGACGATTCGCGAACCGCTCCGGTCCACCCAGAAATCCATGCCATTCACCTTCTGGTGGGAGATCCAGATCGCGTTATGATGGCTGTGCCCGACCGGATCGTGCGGATGACCCATCCGCGTCAGGCCGCGGCCGGAGGGCCCGATCGAGGGAAACACGAACGGGCGGTCCAGACCCTCGCCAAAGTGATATCGCGCAACCTCCACGCCATCGCGGTGAAACGAGATCTGCCGGTACGGCTGCGGCACCGCCTGCATTCGCGGCGGCTCGCCGCCGGTTCCCGTTACGAGCGCCGCCAGGGCCGCCCCTGCGCTCAAGACCGCCGTTCGCGTCATGATGCCGTCCCTTCGCATCAGAAGTACCCGCCCTTGTCCGTGATCTGGTGGATCGTCTGGCCTTCGGCGACC
>CAYXFW010000031.1:0-8824 GCA_964464305.1 uncultured Verrucomicrobiota bacterium | reverse complement strand
AAAATCCTCTTCTCGTTGGCGTGGATCTCCTCCGCGCGAACCAGAACGTCATAGGCAATGTCCCGCGGAATGCAGACCACGCCATCGCAATCGGCAAAGACCACGTCGCCGGGACGGATCACGGCGTCGCCGATCTTGATCGGAACCTGGTAGTGCGTGATCAGGCAGCGGCCGAGCGAGCCATTCGGGCTCCGGTACTTGTAGTAGACGGGGAATGGCTTCTCGAGGATCTGCTTCGTGTCGCGGATACCCCCGTCGATGCACGCGGCACGCACGCCCTTGCCGTGTGCGGTCGCGGTCATCACCCCGCCCCACAGCGTCGCCCGCTCGTCGTTCGAGGTGTCCCAGACGACGAAGGTGTCCGCGCCCATGTCGTCGAGCATTTCCGTGCGAAACGTCATCTCGCCGGTGATCTTCACGTTCGGCGAGCTCTTGACGGTGAAGGCAATGCCCGCCACGACATCGCTGTCGCGAAGCGGACGCAAATGCCCCGGCAGCGACTGGTCCAGCAGGCAGAATTCGCGCAGCACATCGCTGATCGCGCCGGTGTAGAGCTGCTCGTAGCGCTGCAGCAATTCCTTCACCGGGACCGGGAACTCCACCGTGGAGATGCTCTCGCGCTGGGCGATCAGCCGCTCCAGCTTCATCATCTTCGCCTCGCGCTGCAGGAGACTCGGGACCTTCGCTTCATCGCTCATGTTGTTCCTCTCAAGTTTGAATGGGCTTCACTTCGCGGCGCGGATCTCGACGAATACCACTTCCAACGGCTCCAGTTCGACCCGCAAATCCTTCGGCAGGGCTGCGTTCCGCCACAGCGGCTGGAATGAATCCGGCGTCGTCGACCGGTACATCTCCGCATCCCCGACCTTGAACGCGGGTGAGTTCCGCGTGTCGAGACTCACATCGAGCGGCTGTCGGGTCTCCGCAATGTTCACGAAAAGGTGGCCGATCCGGCCGTCCGGCGACCTCCATGAACTCGTGAGGATGGCCGGCGTCGCGACATTTTCCCGAACCCATTTTCCGCCTCGAAGCACGCCGATGCCGATGGGGATCTGCGGGACCTTGAGTTCGTACGGATGCAGCATGGTTCCGAGCATGAGAAAATCCTTCGCCTGCGTTTTCAAAAGGCGGCAGTGACTGCGGACGACCGCCACCTGGTCCGTGTGAGCCTCGAACATGTTCGCATGCGAGGACCAGACGGATCCGCCGGGCGTCCGTCCCGTGACGAGGTTCACGGCGTGGGCCCGGACATTGGCGCGGCTGTTGTCCTTGCTCAGCGACGCGCTGTCGCCGCCGTAGCCGATGGCGTACTCGTGGTAGAGATAGTCGAACAATGGAATCCCCACGGCGCCGGGCTGGCCGCGGTACCATCGCTTTTCGAAGTACTCGCGCACGTGAAAGCCGTCGAGGTGCGGGATCAACTGCTCGTGCGGCTCCTCGTGAAAGAGGACGAAGTCCCGGCTCCGGGCCTTTCCGCGGCTGCGCATCGCATCGAGCAGCCCGTGAAAGGCCCGGGTCTGGTAGAGGCCCACGCCCGGGGCATGACCGTGCGCATCCGAGAAGCCGATATCGCCCGCGCCCCCCGTGGTTTGGTCCATCTGCAGCACATCCACGCCCAGGTCGAGGGACTGGTCGACGACTCCGAGGAAGAACTCGCGGGTCTGGGGCGCGCCGACGCAGAACTGGTAGGAATTGCGCTTCCAGTCCCCGGACGGATTGGACTCGTTCAGGCAGTACGACTTCGGCTGGCGGGATGTCTCGTCGACCACGTACGATTTCTCGAATCGCTGCGCCCCAGGAACCTCGCCGCCATCGCGGCCTTCGTTCCGGTACGTATAGAAGAGCCCGGAAAGGAAGAAGAACGGCCGGAATCCGTCGCGCTTGAGCGCTACGATAGCCGGGCCGGCGTTCGTCGCATCGAAGACCGGGAAGTAGTCGCCGGCCGTCCAGCGCCGGTGGTTCTCCCACCCGCCGAGCATGGCCACGACAGGTCCGTCGATCTTCGCGCGCCAGGCGCGGAGGTAGTCGCGAATCTGCGGATAGAACGAGCCGTTGCATGCACGCGTTCCATCGTAGGTGCGGACCTCGAAGACGTGAACGTCCGGGCCCTCTTTCCACCACGCGGGAATGTCGGACCGCTTGGCCAGCGTCTTCGCGCACCATGCCTGCCGCACGGCCCATTGCTTGTACGTGTCCGCCGTATCGCACCATGTGCCCTGGGTCACGCCCAACGCCACCGGATACGGACTGCGCCAGGACGTTCCCTGCGTCACCGGGATGAACTCATGCCAGAGGCGGAACCCGTCCTTCTGCTTCATCACCGCCAGCGACATGGGATGGCCTTCTGCATCCATCCCGGCCATGTACACGCCCGCCGACCGGTCCTGGTAGGAGAGGAACTGCGACGACATGTCGCCCGGATACCGCAAGGTCACGCTCTGCCCGTCCCTCCAGCTCGCAGCAGGGTTCTCGATGAGCGTGCCGGCCATCGCCGGCAGCACGAGAACGTCATCCGCGGCATCGCCGATCGTCGGCGCGGCAACGAACTGTGGGAAGCGCACCGATTGGATGGACCGCCCCGTCCGGTTCTCGATCCGAATCGTCCACAGCGTCAACCGATTCCCGTCCGCGCAGGTTGCGGTGACCACGACGGAGAGATCGGCCGACGCGAACTTCGCGTAATCGATCGTCAACCGGCCGGTCTCCACCCGGACCGTCGACTCGCCCGCCTGGGCGCTGTCGATGACGGTCGTGCCGCCGCCCTCCTTCGCAAGCGTGATCGTGAAGAGCGTCTTCTGAGCCGGCGCGGCGATCACCGCCTGCCCGCTGCCCTTGTGCGTCAGCCGGGACAGGTAGGGAGCCGGCGTCTTGCCAATCTCCAGTCGCAAGGCGGTGTTTTCCAGGACAGCCGGTTCCGCACCGCTGTCCGCCGCGCGCCCGGAGATCGCGGCGGCGAGGGCAATCCCCGCAAGGAGGGTCCGTGAAGTCGCATTCATCCAGAGTGTCCTTTCACCGTTTCCCGCCCCGCACCTGGCGCCCGCCAAACGCGGCGGGAAACTCCGCGGTCAGACCGATGTTCGCGTCATCCATCCGATCCTCGCGGAAGCCCGGCGTCCAACTGACATTCTCGGTCGTGGCCGACTCGCCATTCTCTGGCTTATGGCTCCGCAATTGCGAACCCTGGGCGCGCACGATCCGGACGTTGCGGAAGACCTGGTCCATCGACATCTTCGGCCAGTCCAGGAAGATCCCGTCCGGAGCGATGTCCTTCACGGACGGAATCGCCGCGGTGTCGGCCACCGTGATCTGCTCGAACGTGTTCACGAACCCGCCGCCGGGGTTGTTCAGGTTCGCGGCATGCAGCGCGCCCATGTCGCCGCCATCCTGACCGCATCGCTCCACGAGGATGTGATGGAACCGGTTCCCCGTGGTCGGCGGCAGCAGGGTGGACACCGGCGGACCGTATTGATCGCCGGTGTTCCCGCGCAGGGTGATCGCGTAGCGCACGGAATTGTCGAGTTGGCAGTGACCGACCTCGTTGTGGCTCGCGTTGAACACGGTCACGCACTCGGCGTAGGTGTGCAACTCGCCCACGTGGCTGATGCGGGTGTTGTGGATCCGGTTGCTCTCGCAGCGGTCGAGGACGGGATCCGTCCGGTTCGGCGCCAGAAACCGGTTGCAGAGGCTCACGCCATTGAGCCCCATGTGTTCGATCCAGCATCCGTCGATCCGGTTCCCGATATTGTGGCCCAGAATCGCGATCCCGCTGCGTCCGCCGTTCCGGAGGTGGCAGTTGCGAATCCGGATGTCCGAGGCGTTCTTCATCCAGACGAGTGCCGTATCGCGCCGGCCCCCGTCCGCCCACAGGGGAAGCGGCGGCGAGTTGTCCGTTTCCTCGATCGCGAGTCCCTCCAGGTCAAGGCGCTCGACACACTGCTCGCGCGATTTGCCCTGGATCTGGATCATCCGGCCCAGGACCGGGTACGAGATGCCGAGCGTGTCCGGATGCCCCTGGCCGAGGGGCATGTAGTAGAGCGTGCGGGTCTTGTCATCCACGAAGAACTCGCCGGGCACATTGAGAAAGCCGAGTTCGTCCTCCAGGAAGAACCGGGCCCCCACCCCGACGCCGAATGTGGAATCGATATCGAACGTCAGCTTCCGCGCCTGCGGGTCGATGGCGGTGACCTCGTGGACCTCGCGCACCCAGTCCCACGTCCCCCCTGGGTAGATGTGCAGCCGCATCTTCGTCACTGCCGTGACCGGCGGCGTGTCCTCGGCTCGAAAGACCAGCCATCCCGGCCCCTTGGTTCGGGGCACGCCCTTGTCGTTCTGCTTGGGACTTCCATCCACGGTCACCGCGTACCGGCCCAGCGCCGTGGGCATTTCCTGCACGCGCTCGAGATCGGGAAAGCGCGCCTTGAGCACGCGCCGGCCATTCTCGTAGAGCGTGTGAAACACCGTGTTCGACGGCAGCCCGATCTTCCAGATCCCGTCGCGATGCGGAACCCATCCGGTCAACGGCCTGCTGCCGAGAAGCCTCGCTTTGCCGGGCCCCGCCGCACTGCGATAGACCACGCGGAATCCATTGCGGCCCGAGTCCGCTTCGGTGAATTCCAGCGTTCGATCGAGCCGGTACTCGCCCGGGGCCACGTTCACGACGATGTCGCTTTGCATGTCCCGGGCCAACGACCGGACCGCGTCCCGCGCGCGATGGAGAGTCCGGAACGGACTCTGCTGCGTTCCCTCCGCCCGGTCGTCGCCCGACGGGCTGACATACAGCGCCGGTTCCGCGGCCGGAGACGGGGGCGGAAGGACGGCCAGCCCGGCCAGTGCGGCCAGCCATACGCCCTGCCACCGGGGACGGCATCCATTCATGGTCATCCTTCCTTCCGCAAGACGCCGTCCGCCCGGGCCGTGCCGACCCTCACGGCTTTCCGCTGTTTCCGCGGAGCTTCTTCATCGCATCCTGGGCCGCGGCCGGATGGGTGGCCTTGAGGGCGCCGGCCATCCGTTCCACGGCGAGCGCGGCCTCGGCGCGCACACCGGGGATGTCGAGCAGCGGCAGCGCCAGGAGCAGGGCGTCGGGGCTCACGGCCCCCGCCAGCGAACTCAGGATGAGCTTGCGGTCGTCGTCGCTGCGCACACCCGCGAGCAACTGGCGATAGCGTTCGACGAGCCGCGCATCCGGTTGCGCGTTCATCTCGCCGGCCATGCGCACCAAACCTCTCAGCGCGAGCGCCCGCAGCGTGTCGCTTTCCGGTCGCTGGTACACCCCTGCCATGGCATCCCAGGCAGCCGCCCCGGGCCACGTGGCGAGCGCACGCACCGCGGTCTCGCGAACGCGGGCCTCGCCGTCGCCGAGCGCGGACTGCAGGGCGGCGAGCGACGCCGGATCGCCGGCGACCGGCAACAGGCGCAGCAACGAGCACCGCCCGTCAACCGACGGATTGTCCGCGAGCAATGCGAGAAGGGCCTTCGATCGTGCCGGACCCTCCGCAACCCGGGCCAATGCGCGGGCCGCCGCGGTCTCCGCGTCCGGACGCAACGCCCCATCCGTCAGCGCAAGCACACGATCCAGAAGCGCCGGCACATCCGACGGTCCGGCGACCTTCGCCAGCGCCTGGAACGCTGCGCGTGCGGTGGCCGGGTCGGATCCGCCCGCCACGTCGAGCAGGTCCGAAACCGCCGATTGTGCGCCGCGCCGCGCGAGAACCCCGACCAGAGTCAACCGTGTCGCGTTGTCCGCCTTTCGCATCGCCCGGGCAATGGCCTTGTGGGTGGCCTCGCCACCCCGCAGCGCCACCAGGGCTTCTTCCGCCAGGGCAATGTCCTCCGGGGCCTTCGCGACCGTCAGGGCCTTCGTCAGAATCGGAACGGCGGAGGCATCGCCCGTCCGCCCCGTGGCGGCGAGGGCGGCGCGCCGCAGACCGGGCTCCGCGGCACCAGACTGTGCGTGGATGACCCTCAGGGCGTCGGAGTCCGCGCGAAGGGCGAGGGCCTCGACCATCCACACCTGAACCCCGGCCGGCAGGACGGAGAGCATCGCTCCAAACTTCTTCGACACACCGGAAGCCTTCAGCCCCGGGATGTGCGCGATCGCCACGGGCGAGAGCAGCACGTCGGGCGGCTCATGGGACAGGAGCGCGAGAATCCGCGCCATCCCCCCGTCCTTGTCGAGCCGAAGCAGGGCCGCAAACGCCCCGCGACGCGCGTTCGGAGCCTTGGCAGAGAGCAGCATCTCGTCGTACATCGCGGCGGCGGCCGCGCGGTCGCCCGCGGTCGCGAGCCCGTCCGCGGCCTCGATCGAGGCGGCGGTCACCGCGTCGGCGGTCTCCGGCCTCGCCTCCCGTCGCAAGGCGGCCAGCGCGTCCCGCGCAGCCGCGGCCGGAATCCGGCCGAGCGCCGCAATGGCGGCGGCGGCGAGACCGGCATCGGCACCGTGTGCCGTGGCGAGGAGCGCCGGTACGGCCCCGGCATCGCCCCGGCTCCCTAGGGCGCCGAGGATCTGGAGCTGCGCCCCCCGCGGGGCGGTCGCCAGTGCGGCGCGCAGGATCCCGGTGGCCTTGACGGATGGCAGTCCGCCGAGGGCGAAGCATGCAATGCCGGCCGTTTCCTCCCGTTCGAGCCATGGGGCGAGGGCCGGCAGCGAGGCATCGCTGCCGAAGACGGCAATCCGCTCGCAGGCGAACCGGCGGGCCTCGAAGGTCGCGTCGGGCGCCAGCATGCGGATCAGCACCGCCTCCACCGCAGCGCGCTTGGCCGCGTCGACACCCGCCGCCAGCAACTGCCGGTCGATCTCCCGGAGCGGTTCGACGTCCGCACCGGATTCGTAGGTTGCCGCGCGGGCTGCGAGGTCGGCGCCGGAGTCGGCGGCGGGGGCCGCGAGCCCCGTGAGAAGCACCGCGGCCAGCGGAAGAACGATTGCCATCTGGAGAGGATTCATGGGTAGGTACTCGTTGGGTCGTTTCATGCGGGGTTTCATGCGCACCATGGTGCGCGCGGCTCGCGGCGGAGCATCCGGTTGGCCGCCTCATCGTCGAATCGTTCCGTCACCGGATCCCAGGCCAGCTTCCGGTTGAGACGCGCGGAGATCGTCATCGCCTCGACGATGCTCTGCGCGCGATGGCCGACCTCGGGATTGCACAGCGTGGGACGCCGCGAGCGGATGGAATCGAGCAGGTTCCGGATATGATCCCCGGCATTGGCCCAACTGACGCCGGTCGCGTTGCGCATGCCGAGAATGGACGCCGGCGAGGCGGTGACCACGTCCGTGTCGTCGTCGACCTGGATCCACCCCTTATCCCCGATGTAGCGGATGTAGCGGTCCTTGAACGCCCCGCGCTGGTAGATCACCCCCTGGATGCCATTGGCATACCGGCAACGGAACGTGCCCGAGATCGCCGTTTCGCTCATGAACTTCACGGGGTCGGGCCACACGATGTCGGAGGTCTCGAACTCGACCGGGCCGGTCGGATCCGTGCCGAGCACCCACTGCATCTGGTCGGTGTAGTGCGTGCCCATGTCGGTATGCATCCCCTCGCCCGTGTCCCAGAAGCTGACCCAGGAGTTCACGCGGCCCGGCACGTAGGGACGCCACTGCACGGGACCGAGCCACATGTCGTAGTTCCACCCCTCCGGCACCGGCGCCGGCTTGCCGTGCGGAATCGCCCCACCGGTCCACACCTGCGACTCCACGGTGTGGATCCGCCCGATCCGCCCCTGCCGGACCATCTCGCGGGCGAAGGCGTACGACGCCGTCGACCGGCGCTGCGTTCCGGCCTGGTAGATCGTGCCGAACCGGCGGCACGTGTCCACGAGCCGGCGACCCTCGTTGATCGTCAGGCTGATCGGCTTTTCGCAGTAGATGTCCTTCCCCGCGCGGGCCGCGAACATGGAGGCCATCGCGTGCCAGCGATTGCCGGTGGCGATCAGAACGGCGTCGATGTCCTTCTGCGCCAGGAGTTCCCTGAAGTCGGAAAAGACCCGGCAATCCGGCGTGCCGTAGTGCGTGTCGATCAGCGCCTTCGCCGACTTCAGCCGGTCGGCGCGCGCGTCGGATACCGCGGTCCACTGGACCTCGGGGAACCAGAGAAAGTTGGGCAGGATCGCGCGGGCACGATTGCCGATGCCGATGCCGCCGAAGACAATTCGATTGCTCGGCGCGATGCCCCCATCGAGACCGAGCACGCGGCTCGGAACGATCATGGGCGCGGCGGCGAGGACGAGGCTTTGCCGCAGGAAGCTGCGGCGACCGAGCGTCAACGGATGCTCTGACTTCATGGGACTCTCTCCTTATCTATTGCTGCGGAATCAAACTCGTCGTACCGGCGGAAGTGCGGGTGGCCTGGCTCCAGGACGCCTGCCACGGCGGCGGCATGAAACGCGGGTTGATGACGTGCCGGACAGGTCCGAGCCGGTAGACTTCCCGATAGAGCCGTTCCTGCGCGGCGAAGTAGCGATCTGCCAGCGCGAGCTTCCCGGGCGTCCACTCCTCCGGCTTGGGGGTTCCAATTGCGCGGTCGAGGGTTTCCATCTCCACCTTGCTCCGCCAGTGCTCCAAGCGCCACCCGGGTCGCGCCGCCGCCGCCAGCCGGTTCAAGGCCTCGGCGGCCTCCGGAAGCGGGACCTGCGCGCGATGGCCCCATGGAGCAAGCCACCGGGCCCAGTTGGCCGCACCCTCCGCCGTGGCATCCAAATAGCGCCCGGCGTAGGCGCGGAGGGCTTCCTCGCTATTCGGGTAACTGGCCGCCCCAAGGCCCGCCAGCAGCATCTTGTTGCAGTCGTCCAGAACACCCTCGCTGTAGGCTTGAAATCCCTCGAAGCC
>CAYXFW010000030.1:0-13293 GCA_964464305.1 uncultured Verrucomicrobiota bacterium | reverse complement strand
AGCCCGTCGGACAGGAACACCCCCACGCCCTGTGGGGTGGGCAGCATGGCCTTCAGCGTTACGAGGACGTCCGGTTTCATCGTCGATTGCCGTCGGAAGATCGACGGTGTAGCCTCAGGATAGTCTGGACGCGCGGCGCTGTCGACCCCGGGACGGAGCGGGACGAAGCGGCAGCGCCCGATTCACATGAACGTGCGCATTCGATGGAAGTCCATTCCGCCGTCGCTGCGGATCGCCGCCGGAGGGGCGCTGATCGTCCTCGGCATCGTCGGCCTCTTTCTACCCGTCCTCCAAGGCCTGCTGTTCATCACCCTCGGGCTGACGCTCCTCGCCCGCGACGTGCCTTGGGCCCGGCGCCTGATCGGCCGGATTCGCTCCTCGCGACTTGTGCAGGACATCCGCCGCCGGATCGCGGGATGGCGGCGGCGCACGGGCGCCGGACCGGGCGGCCCCGGCCGCTGAAACGACACGCCCCCTCCGGCGGGAAACGCCGGAGGGGGCGCGCGGGCCGTCAAGGCCCCTGCCGTCAGCGCGAGCGGTCCGACCCGGCCGGGCGCTTCTCGCCAGGCTTCGGGAGATCCGCGGGCACCTGGGGACCGACCGACACCTTGGACGGATCGGCGACCGCGGCGGGCGCGGCCACGCCGGCGCCAGGCCGGATGTAAATGTCCGTCCGGCGGTTCTTCTGCATGTTCTCCTCGGTGTCGTTCGGCGCGATGGGCCGGTCGAAGCCGTAGCCCTTGTGCGTCATGCGCGATCCGTCGATGCCGCCGGCGCGCGAGATGTAATCGAGAACGGCCTTCGCGCGGCGCTCGGAGAGCTTGAGGTTGTAGTCGCGCTTCGACGTCTTGCGCTTGTCCGCGTGGCCCTCGACCCGGGCAGTGGCGCCCGAATCGCGCTGCAGGACCTTCACGATCTTGTCCAGTTGCTCGTGATAGATCGACCGCAGGTTGGCCTTGTCGTAGTCAAATTCGATTTCGAGCCGGAAGAGCTGGAGATCATCGGCCGGGTTCAGGGGATCGGTGCTGTCCTCGATCACCTCGTGGCCATCCGCGACACCGCCCTTGTCCGTGTCGGGATCGAGCGGATTGGTCTTATAGGTGAGGACTTCGGCGCCGTCCTTCAGCCCGTCGAGATCGCAGTCGGGATCCAGCGGGTTGGTCTTGAACTCCTTCACTTCCTGGCCGTCGGTCAGTCCGTCCTTGTCGGTGTCGGGATCGAACGGGTCGGTTCCGTACCCCGGCTCTTCCTTGTCGAGGAGACCGTCGCCATCGCTGTCGATGTCCCCGCCGACCACGGACGGAACGAACGGCGCGCCCGCGCCGAAGCGGTAGTTCACGCCAGCGCCGAGAATCCAGTTGAACTCGGTGTCATTGCCGGCGATCGCGGCCTTCGCGTCGATGCGGAGGGCCCACTCGTCGTCGAAGTGATACTGCAGGCCACCGCCGCCCACGACAACGAGATCGACCGTTCCGTCGTTCAGGCCCATGTCGGCGCCGTAGAAGACGAATCCGCCGCCGACGGAGAGATAGGGATCGATCCGCTGGTCCGCCTGGTTGCGGAGATGGAAGAGGAGGTCGCCGCCGAGCCTCATGCCCCAGGTGTCATCGGTGAGGTGATACCGGGTGTCCTCGAACTGGCGCGCCGCGAGACTCGGTGCAAAATCCAGCCCGAGTTCGAATTCCCACATCGGCGTGAAGGTGTAGCCGAGCCGGAGTCCGAGGCTGACGCCGTTTTCGACCTCCTCGTCGCCCTCGAACAGGAAAGCGCCCAGCAGGGCGCTGCCGGACCACGGGGCCCGGTCGAAAAGATCCTCTTCCGCGACCGCCGGCCGTGAGGCCACCGCAATCGCCGAAATCGCCGCCAAACCCGCCATCCATGAATGCGCCCGCATGGTAGTTCTCCCTCGTACGGCGCCTCCCGACGGGCGGCGCCCAATTCAACACGCAACGATTACACTTTACCAGAGGCCCCGCCCCTTGCAATATGTTTCCCGAACTTGGCGCAGATGACCGTGCGGCAAGAACCATGGACGGGAACGCGTGACATCCTCGGCTCAGCTTCTGGTGGAATCGGGACCGGACAAGGGCATGCCCATCGTCGTGCCCCCGGCCGGCGCCCGTGTCGGGCGCGCGTCGGGCAACGATGTCGTGCTGACGGATCCGTCCCTCTCGCGGTTCCACTGCAGGTTTTATTTCAAGGACGGGCGGACGCTCCACGTCTCGGACCTCGCGAGCACGAACGAGACGCTCGTCAACGAT
Source organism: uncultured Verrucomicrobiota bacterium (assembly GCA_964464305.1). GTDB lineage: Bacteria > Verrucomicrobiota > Kiritimatiellia > PWTM01 > PWTM01 > VGWF01. Next base: position 11,032 of record CAYXFW010000030.1, on the reverse strand, counting down.
CGCCCGTCGCCGGACGGGCGCCTGCGGGTCGGCGACCGCATTACGATCGGCGAGACCGTGATCGGCGTCGTCCATGACGGCACCACCGGCGCGGCGCCGGCGGCCGCCCCCGCCCCCGCTGCGGCTCCTGCCGCCTTGCCGGCGGCCCGGAAGCCAATGGAGGTCGATCTCGGACTGGACCGTACCGACGACGGCTTCGAGGCGGCCCGCTCGCTCAAGCCGAAGGCGCCGCTGCGGGCGCGCATCCTCGTCTACGGCGGCGCGGCCCTCGCGGTGATCGCGGCCCTCGCGGTTGCAGCCTGGCTGATGAAGCAGCCGCAGGCATCCGTACGGCGGCCGGCCGCCGCGGCGGGGACCGGCAGCCTCGAGATCCACTACGAGAAGGTGGAGGCCGGCCGCAAGAATATCTTCCGGTACGCGATGAAGCTCGAGGGCGGCACGGTCTCGGTGCGGATCGACAACCTTCAGGACGGACAGCACATCAGCCGCGAAAAGAAGACGGATCCCAAGGTGCTGGAGTCCCTCGCGACGTCCCTGGAACAGTCGGGATTCTTCCAACTCACCGAGGAATACCAGGGGCTGGCCCCGGACGTCTGGGACTCGGCGGACCTGACCCTCGTCGTGAACCGGCGGGCCCACCGCGTCCGCGTCCTCAACCGCCTGCAGCCCGACGCCTTCAAAAAGGCCCGCGAGGAGATCGAGGAATTCGTGCGCAACGAACTCGGCCTCTACGCGCTGGCCCTCCCGCCGGCGAAACTGGTCGAACTCGGCCGCAATGCGTGGCTCGCCGGACAGAAGCTGTTCGACGAGCGCGAGGTCCGCCACGACAACTTGTCCCGCGCCGTCAAGTCCCTCACGGAAGCCGAGAGCCTCGTGGAGACCCTCGAGCCGAAGCCGGACTTCTACGAGAAAGCCATCGCCCTTCGCGAGGAGGCCAAGCGGCTCCTGCAGGCGAAGTACGAGGACTACCTCTTCCGCGCCGACCGGTCGATCAAGCTGAACGACTGGAAGGAGGCCAACACCCACCTCCAGGTGCTGTTGGAGACGATCTCCGAGCGGTCCGATGAACGGTATGACAAGATCTACAAGAAGCTGGTCGACGTACAGCGTCGCCTCAGCCGGAAATGAACGGGCCGCACCCATGACGATTCTGTCCTCAATTTGCGGGCGGCGGCACTGGATGGCCGCCGGAATCGCGGCGATGGCCTGGGCGTTCGCGGGGTGCGACCTCGGCGCCAAGGGCGACGGCCAGATCCGCGTGTCCACCGATCCGCCGGGGGCCACGATCACATGCAACGGCGCCCTGGCCGACGCCTCTCCGACGACGGTCGCGCGGCTCCCCGTCGGCACCTACCTGATCGTCGCCGAGAAAACCGGCTACCTGCCGGCCCGGCGTTCCGTCTCGATCCTCGAAGGGGCGCGCGTCTCGGTCGACCTGAAACTCGATCCGGCCTCCGCCCTCGTCCTGGTGGATTCCAAACCGCAGGGCGCCGACGTTCGCGTCGATGGCGCGTTTCGCGGCCGCACGCCGTTCTTCCTGACCGACCTGCCCCAGGGCACGCACCGCTTCGCCTTCAGCGGCGCGGGGTTCCTGCCGCGCGAGACCGAGGAGATCTTCGCCGACCGCATCCCCCGGAAGGTCTTCGCCGAGCTCCCCAGCAACGCGGGGCGCCTGTTCGTCCGCTCGACCCCGACGGGAGCGGTCGTGCGCCTCAACGGCGTCGAACGCGGCAAGACACCGGCCGAGATCGCCGGCGCTCCGTCCGGCGAGAACACGGTCGAGATTATCATGGAGGGATACCGGCCCTTCGCCGAGAAGATCGTCATCCAGGCCCAGGAGACCAAGGAGGTTGTCGGCGTCCTCGTGGCGGTTCCGACCACTCTGAAGGTCGTATCCCTGCCGCCCGGCGCGCGCGTCTACGTGGACGACCAGTTCCGCGGCGAGGCCCCGGTGACCCTGACCGACCTGCCGCCGGGCACCCACCGCGTGCGCGCGGAGCTGGGGGGCTTTGAAACGGCGGCCCGGTCCGTGGCCCTGCTTCAGCAGAGCGCCGTGGTGGAGGAGTTCCGGCTGCTCAAGAACAGCGGCAAGATCGTCATCGTCAGCGATCCGCCCGGCGCGAAGGTCTTTCTGAACGGCGAGGAAAAGGGCGTCACGGCGGCCCCCGAGACCGGTCTGTTGTCCCTGCCTTTCGAGATGGATCTCCTTCCGCCGGGAACCTACCAGGTCCAGCTCCAGCGGGCGGGCTACATGCACACGCCGAAACCCGTGACGGTGGCCCCGAACGCGGTGGTCGATTTGCACGAGAAGATGGTGCGCCGCTACGTGCCCGACATGCGGGTCCGCATGAAGTTGAAGGATGGCGGCGAGATCATCCGCGAGGGCATGGTGCTTCGCAAACTTCCCGACGGGACGGTCGACCTTCAGCTTGAAACCGGAACGATCATGACGATCCTTAGCAAGGACATCCTCGCGATCGAACCGCTCAAGCCCGGTCCTCCCAGGTAATACGATCCCCGGGCCGCACCGCATCCGCCGGCATCCAACCCGACGCGACCTCCAGCACGGCGCGGGCGCCGCGCCCTCCGAAGGCCATCCTCCACGGCGCCATGCCCCGGATGATACGGACGACTTCATCCCCGTCGCCCAGAAAGACGAGATCGAGCGGAAAGCGCATGAAGAACGTATGGATCTCCGCGCAGGGCTTCAGCAGCAGACCCCGGCCCCGCGGAAGCGGCGCGCGACCCATGAGACCCAAGGCCCGCCCGCGGAACCCGCGAGCGATCTCGACGCGGTCGACGAGCACCGCTCCCCGGCACGTTGCCTGGCACATGAGCGCCTGCCCTTCGGCAGCCCGCTCGCCTGTCATCCCGTCCATTCCGTCATCCTGTCGGGCATCCCCTGCCGGGATCAAAACTCCTCGGTCAGGCCGAGGATGAGCATGAGCCGGTCGAGATCGTCGGCCGAGTAGAATTCGATCTCGATCCGTCCCGACGCCTTCCGTCCGTTCGCGAGGGTCCGCGACGGCGTGATCTGCACCGAGCTGCCGAGTTTCTGCTTCAGGCGGTCCTCGATGTCGCGCACATGCGGCGCGGGCACGTCCGGCTGGGCCGAACGGCGCCGTCGGGGGCCGCGGCGGAGGCGGTCCACCGCCCGCTCGAGATCCCGCACCGACCCGCCGTCCTTCACCGACTGTCGCGCCAGCGACTCCATCTCCTGCGGGATCGACAGCCCCAGCAGGACCTTTGCGTGGCCGACCGAGAGACGCCCGTCCTCCAGCATGACGCGGACCGCCTCCGGGAGACCGAGCAGCCGCATGGCGTTGGCCACCGAGGCCCGGCCCTTGCCTACGCGCTCGGCGATCTGCTCCTGTGTGAGTTGGAAGCGCTCGCCGAGCATCCGGTACCCCTCGGCTTCCTCGATGGGATCGAGGTCCTCGCGCTGCAGGTTTTCGATGAGGGCCAGTTCCAGCGCCTCGCGGTCGGACACCGCCATCAGCCGTACCGGGACCTCCGCCAGCCCCGCCGCCACCGCGGCGCGCAGGCGTCGCTCGCCGGCGATCAGTTCGTACCCCTCGCCCGCCGCGCGCACCAGCAGCGGTTGCAGCACGCCCCGTTCCCGCACCGACTGGACCAGTTCGTCCAGCGCCTCCGCCCGGAAGGTTCTCCGTGGCTGCCAGATGCCCGTCCGGATCGATCCCACGGGAACGCGCCGCACCTCGGAATCCGGCGCCGCGGGTTCCGGCCGCGGCTCCCCCGCAGCGGCCGCCACGGCGCTCGCCCTGGGGATCAACGCGCCCAGTCCCCTGCCCAATCCGCCCGGTCTTGCGGCCATGATATGAGAATCTCCCGCCCCGCCGTCACGACGGAACCGCGGCCAGCCTGCGGAAATCGCCCGCCCCCGTCAAGCCCGACGCACACGCCCGGCACGCCGGCGCGTTCCGTCGCTCTTTTTGAATTGCGTTCCACCCTTCCTCCCTGTAGTCTCTCGCCGGTTCTTGACTGCGGGGTGGAGCAGCCCGGTAGCTCGTCAGGCTCATAACCTGAAGGTCCCTGGTTCAAATCCAGGCCCCGCTACCAACTTACTGAGGCCGGAACGCAAGTTCCGGCCTCTTTTTATGCAACCAAAGAGGTCTCCGAGACAGTGGCCCCCTGAGATCTGTCAGAGCCGGAGGGCCCGGGAAGACTCACCCCGTGGCGCAGAGGACGCAGAGAGGGGCCGCGGCAGGGAGTCGTACGAGAACCGAGCCGCCTTGTCACGTCCCAGCTTCTGACTTGCCTGAAGTTTGTGGCTTCCTCATTTCGGACGATGTCGCTGGATGTCGCGGACTGTCACATGCCTCCATATGGATATTTGTGGATATGATTCCGGCCATCTTCGCAATGCGCCCTTGCGAGACGCTGCGCCGAGCCTCTTTGTTCACGCGGTTCTGGGCGAGAACATGGCATGGTTGCGGAAGAAGGTCGGAGCGCCCGCTCGGCGCATTCGCTCGCAAAAGGCCGCGACGACGGGGCGAGTCTGTGGCATGGTAGTCGCATGGTGCGATCCATCATCGGCGTGATCGTGGGGGCTGTGGCCGGCGGCGTGCTGGGCTATGTGCTCGGCTGCACCGGCGGTGGCTGACCCATGATGAGCAGTCCCTGGTCAGGGGCTATCCTGGGCGGACTGCTCGGCCTCTCGCTCGCGTCGTCTGCGGGCCGGTCGTAGCGTTCCACGCACTGCAAAAAACAGGCGCCGCAAACTTGACACCTCCGGGGGCGGACCGATGTTGCCTTGCGGGCAGTCTCCGCCGTGGAAGCATCCGGCCTCCCGCCGAAGGTGGTGAGCGGTCCGAGGGAGCCGATGCGCTGAAGGTGACTGCGCACTGGATCGACAAGTCAGGATGCCGATAGGCATCGTTCGCGACCGAAGCCGGCCGGTCCAGCGCGCAACCGGGAGAGTCCGACGAAGAGACTGCCCGCCTTCATGTTATGGACAGCCCCGCCGCTCCCCCTTGGCCCTGTGACGTGAACCGCACGCTCACGCCGACACCGGATGGCCATCCGAAAGCCACCCGGACGCTGTCCATCTGGACTCGGCTGCACCGACGGCGGCGGGGCGTTGGGGAGCATCCACTGATCTGGGCTACTGGATGGAGTCCGGCACCTGCAACAGACTCCGCAGCTCGTCCCGACGCCGCAACGCGGCGACAGCCGCCTCGCACAACGAACGGATCTCCACCAGGACGTCCTCGCCGACCCGCTGCTCCCGAACGCCGTCCATGATGGCCTCGGCAAAGGGCTTCCGGCTCTTCGCCAGCATCTCGACGGCCACACGCATCGTTTCCTCGGGCGTCGGCACATAGGGCTCGGGCTCCAGCTTGGGCTTGATGCCCAGTTTCTCCTTCTTGTCGACGTAGGCCAGAGCGAGCCGCCGTTGCAGGCTGTCGGGCTGCTCCCGGATTGCCTTGCGGATCTGTCCACACTCCTCCTCATCGTCCCGCGCAAAGGCATCGACCCACGCCTCGCACTGCGCCTTGAACTGGCCCAGCGCCGCGGCCTTTGGTCCCGGAATCTTGAACCCCATGACTGCATCCTCCGATGCCGCGCTCCGGCCACCCGGCCCCACAGCATTTCTTCCATTCGCTTCCGTGCCCAGAATCCAACGGCGGCGACGCGATGTCCAGCCGGTTTCCGTGGCGCACCAGCTTCGGAGATGCGCCTCCTCGTGCCTGTCCCCTCCGCTGCCGCCCTGCCCGACTCTCCCCCCTCTGCGTTCTCTGCGATCTCGAGCTCGCCCCTGGCGAGCGGGCGCGCGGCACCTGCCTTCTTCGGCCTGTGCATTGCCGACGACGCGTTTGCCCGCGGGTGGACGCCGATCTTCCCGCTTCGCGGCAGATGCTGCACAGGACGGGCCGGGCGGCGGAGTCCGGAGCTGTGCACGATCGGAGATGCGCCCTGTGCGGCGGCCGGGGGAGACGGTCAGGGCTGCGGGACGGGGGACGACGCTGGGGGAGGGTCGGACAGCCAGCGCAGGAACTCGGCGCGAGGGATGAGACGGGCGCCGAGCGAGCGGAGCAGATCGGTTTGCATCTGGCAGTCGATGAGACGAATCCCCAGGTCCGCCGCGCGGCGGGCGAGAGTGACGATCGCGTACTTGGCGGCATTGGGGACTAGATGGAACGCGGATTCGCCGGAGAAGACGCAGCCCGTGCGGACGCCGTAGAGCCCGCCGACCAGCCGGTCGCGCTCCCAGAGTTCCAGCGAATGCGCATGGCCCGTCTTGTGGAGCCCGCAGTAGGCGTTCACCATCGCGGGGGTGATCCATGTGCCCGACTGGCCGGGGCGGGGAACGGACCGGCAATGCAGGATCACCTCGCGGAACGCGCGGTCGAAGGTCACTTCGAACCGGTTGCGATTCAGCATCGGCTTGAGGCAGCGGGGAACGCGGATCTCGCCGGGAACGAGCACGCAGCGCGGATCGGGCGAGCACCATGGCAGCAGGGGGCCGGAGTCGGGCCACGGGAAGATGCCGCCTCGGTAGGCCCGCACGAGGCGTTCGACGCCGAGGCCGCCGCCCAGGGCGACCAGGCCGAACGGGCCGGGCTCGGCGTCCGCCGCCGGGGGAAACTCCTCCCCGGCGCCGAGGATGCGAATCGGCATGGCCATCAGGAAATGCTCTCGACCGTGGCCCGCAGACCGTATCGTCGCAACTGGCCTGCGTGCCGGTTCGCGGCCGGCTCAGGCTCGACCTGGGCAATCGCGCGCCCCGTCCGGTGCGCCTCCAGCATGATCCGCCGCGCCAAGGCCACGGAATGGCGGAACACAAGGACGAGCGCCACGATCACCTGCCCCGTCGTATGGACCTCGTCGTTGTGGAGGACGACCTGAAATTCGCCGCCCGTCACCCCGTCCACCTTGTCCGCATCCGCCGGCGCCTCGACCTCCGCACTCGCATGCCTGTTCATCATCCCCCCATCGCTCCTGCAAGAAAGCGCACGCGCCCCTCCATGATCCTCAGAAGTCCCTTGGCGTCCGGCATTGTGCAGCTGACACGCACCGCCCCCGTGCAACCAATTCTCACAGCGAGCCGTTCGGCCAGAGCAGTCGGATCGGAGGTGACCTCGCACTCCCACACCACTACAACCTTCCAGCCGCATCGGGCCAAGGCGTTTTGCGTCCGTCTGTCGCGGGCAACATTCGACTCGAACTTCTTCTGCCAGAAGGCGGCACGGGTCCCCGGCGTTGTGGCATTGCTACAGCCTCTGTGGCGATGCCAATAGCAACCGTGAACGAAGACGACGGTCTTGTGCCTCGGGAGAACGATGTCGGGACGGCCGGGAAGACCTTTGTGTCGCAAACTGAACCGAAATCCGAGCCGGTGCAAGAGCGAGCGGACCATGATTTCTGGCTTTGTATTCTTCGACCGGATCCTACTCATGTTCCAGCTTCTCTGCTCTGGTGTAAGCATGTCAGTCACGAAGACAGGCTAGCATCTCGCATGGTTAGATCGGAAGCGCGATCCTCATCTCGAGCATTGCCCCGGTTGGCCAGCTGTATCTGTGCGGTACCTGGCCTTCCATCCCCATCTGCGTGCGATGGTGGCCGATGCCTCGATCTTGGAGCGGCATCTCGCGCTCAACCGGGAGCGGGCCGGGAAGAGCTGACTGGTTCGGCGACCGCCGCCGGCAACGGCACGCCCGTTCCGGCTGACTTCGCCAACCTCGCTGGAATCGGCTTTCGGCAGAGTTCCGGCCCATCCGGTATCGGGGCCTGTGTGCCATTCATTGCGCTCTCGGCCTCGCGCAAGGTGCCGAGGACTTTATCAAAGTCCGGCGGTGGCGAAAGAAACATGGGCTCCATGGCGGCGTAGTCACGGCGTAGTTCCGGCTGGCGCGCGACGGGCGGGGCGATGCGGAGCGTGCCGGGAACCGCCGTCTCGTAGTGGGCCCAGCTTGACGCGAAGAACCGGCTCTTGTGAATGCGCACGCGCTCGAGCAGGTCGAGGCGGGCGGCGGCGGTGCGGCCGCCCGGGTGATTCCACAGTGCGGAGAAGTCGGAATAGTGCCGCGCAAGACGGTCACGGAGCGGCTGGGTGGCCGGACGGTGGTACTCGGCATGCAGGATGGTGGTCTTCTCCCAGAACGTGCGTTCGATCTCGAGGGCCACGACCTCGGCACGGAAATCGTCAAACGCGTCCGGCGCCAGTTCGGCGATGAACGGCTTGATCCCATGGGCACCGGCGGGACGCTGGTCGGTGAGCGAACCGAATTCCATCTTCACGAGGGGCGGGATGTAAGAGCCGGGCGCAACCGCCCTCGGATAGGGAAACAGGAGCACCGGGGATTGGGACGTGGCGTCGATCTCGAAAGTCAGCCACCGTCCGGTTCCGGGGCAGGGTCCCAGCAAGGATGTCACCACCGCCTCCAACTCGGGCATGAAGCGGGTGTTCACGGCAGCGGCGCAGTCTTCTTGGAGTTGTCTGGCGCGCTTCTGGCGCTGCGAGGCAGAGGGGGCATCGTCGAGGTCGGCCTCGTTCCAGCCGAGCGAGGCCGGCGTGAGCCCGAGATCGATGTCCTCGGAAAAGCGGTCGATGGCACCGAAGACCTTGGATAGGGACGTGCCACCCTTGAACACGCACTTCGAACCGAGTCCCGGCGTGGAGAAGACGAGGCCGAGCAGCCAGCAGACCCAAAAGTCCTTCTCGACAATGAACCCCGGGACGCCTTTGCGGTCGGAGTAGTTGCGCCAGTACAGTGCGCGTTCTTCGACCGGAAGCGCAGCAAAGGACTTCACAGAGGAGTCTCCCCGGCGATGGCACGAAAGTGCGGGTGCATCCAGGCCGGCGCGAGCGCAAGGTCCTCGCGCAAGCGGCGGCGGTCCTCCTTGGAGAGCAGCTTGCGCAGATGGACCACGCGCTCCGGCGTGATGTTTGCCTTGCCGACGAAGCGAAGGCCCGCGATCACGAGACCGGTCATCCGGCCGGCGGCCGCCATCATGCGCGGAGATGCCCGGCGCAATTCGATCACCTGCCGCCCATAGCGGATCTTCCGCGGCTTACCGTCCGTCAGGAAGACCACGCGTGCGGGCACCTGATCCGACAGCCGGAGAAGATTGGCCGCGTGGCCTCCAAAGGGCTGCAGTCGCACGCGATCACGGGCGGCCAATGCCTGGGCCACGGCCTCGACAGGGGGCAGAATCTCGCCCAGCACCGGATGCTGCCGGGGTTGGTAGTAGAGTCCACGAGCGAGCCGCCGAAGGACGCCGGACGCCACGAGACGGGAAAGCGCCTTATCCACGGCGGTGCGGGTGTCCATGTCCAAGAACTGCGCCGCGTAAAACACGGTATCGTGGCCGGCCTTCCGGACCCGTCTCCAGATCCGGTCTGCCGTGCTATTGCTGGTCTTCGGCCTGGCCATTACGTCAGATAAAGTGACATCTTTTCCTGACAGACACAATCTTGATTTCCAGACTTGCACGCCGGAGCATGGCCGTCCGACGAGCACAGTCCAGCCGGAAAGAAGAAGTGGAGGACTCCAAGGAAGTGGCAAGTGGGACGGCGGAGAAGGGAGCAAAACCGGACGGCATGTGCAAGGGGAGCCGGTCCATGGAAGGCGGGTACCTTTCGGGGCGGTCCCCCGATCCGCAACCCAACGCTCTCCGACTTCCCCTCTTCTTTGAAGCTTCCCACTTCCGGATCGCTGTCTATGCGGTTCGTGGGCGATATGGCGACCCCAACGGGAATCGAACCCGTGTCTCCAGGATGAAAACCTGGTGTCCTGACCGCTGGACGATGGGGTCGCGGAAAAGACGCGCTAGGGTAGCAGAAGGACGGCGGGCGGCAAGAACAGTTTGGGGGGCGGGGGGAGTTTCAAGTTCCAGGTTTCAAGTTTCAAGTTGCGGGTGTCAGATTTCGGGAGGGGCAGAGGGGGGCGACGGGGCAGCGGGGGCAGGCGGGTTTGCGGGCGTCGCAGCAGCGGCGACCGTGGAAGACCATGGCGTGGGACCATGCGGTCCAGTCCTTCTCCGGCACGATGGCGCGGAGGTCGAATTCGATCTTGACCGGGTCCTTCTCCTTCGTGAAGCCGAGCCGGCCGGCGACACGAATGCAATGCGTGTCGACAATGATCCCCTGCCCCCCGAACGCCGTCGCCACCAGCAGGTTCGCCGTCTTGCGGCCGATGCCGGGAAGTGTCACGAGCACATCCAGGTCGTTCGGGAGCGTCCCGCCGAACCTCTCCGCAACCTCCTTTGCCAGCCCCCGGATGTTCGTCGCCTTGTTGCGAAAGAAGCCGGTGGACCGGATTTCCGCCTCCAGCGTCTCCTGCGGCGTGGCCGCCCAGTCGGCGGGCGTCCGGTACTTCGCGAACAACGCGGGCGTGACCATGTTGACCCGCTTGTCGGTGCACTGGGCGGAGAGAATGGCGGCGACGGCCAGCTCGAAGGGCGTCGTCCAGCCGTGGAGTTCGCATTCGGCGTCGGGGTAGGCGTTGCGGAGAAGGGAGAGGACCTGCGCGGCGCGTTTTTTCAGTTCAGGGGTCGGTTTCACGGGGGGAGTTTCAGGTTGAAAGTTGCAAGTTTCAAGTTCGGAAGAAAGGTGTCAGGTGTCAGGAGGAGGAAGAAGGGAGAAGAGCGGAGGGCGGGGACCCTCCTTCGCCAAGGCTTCGGAGGGCAGGGGGAAAGAAAACGGGCGCTCAGGGGGAGCGCCCGTGTTCAGGAGACGGCGAACCTGGAGGGTTACCGGCGTCCGCCACCGCCGCGGCCACCGCCGAAGCCGCCGCGTCCACCGCCACCACCGCCGCCACCGGCGTAGCCGCGGCCACCGCCGCCGCCGGCGCCCTGGTCGCCGCCTTCGGCGCGCGGGATGTTGGCATCGGCCGCTGCGGCGCCATCCTTCTCCTCCAGCGCGGCGCGCCGGCTGAGGCGGATCTTGCCGTTTTCGTCGACATGCAGGCACTTGACCCACATCATGTCGCCGACCTTGCAGACGTCTTCGACGCTGCGGATGCGGAAGTTGGCCATTTCGCTGACGTGGACGAGGCCCTCGAGGCCC
>CAYXFW010000029.1:0-13367 GCA_964464305.1 uncultured Verrucomicrobiota bacterium | reverse complement strand
ACGGTCCGGCGGCGGCGACGGTCGCCTCGCCGGCAAGGATGCGGGTTCCGTGGACCTTGTTCTCCGCCTCGAACCGCGAGGCCTGGTTCACCGTGTCGCCGAGCACGGTGTACTCGAAGCGCCGCGACGAGCCCATGTTGCCGGCGGTGACCGGGCCGGTGTTGACGCCGATGCGCATGCGCACGTCGCAGCCGTACTCCGCCTGCAGGCCGGGCCGCAGCGCGTCGAGCGTCTGCTGCATCTCGATCGCCGCCCGGCAGGCCTCGGCCGCATGGTCGGGCATGTCGAACGGGGCGCTCCAGACGGCCATGACGGCGTCGCCGACATACTTGTTCACCATGCCCTTCCGCGCGAGGACGGTCTCGGTCAGCGGTGTCATGACGCGATTCATGAGCTCGGACAGGCGGCGGGGCTCGAGATGCTCGGCGATGCCGGTGAAGCCGGCCAGATCGCTGAAGAGAACGGTGACCACCCGGCGCTCGCCGGCGAGGGTGAAGCTTCCGGGATGATCCTCCATGAAGCGGAGGACCTCGGGCGAGACCATGGTGCCGAACATGGCGCGGACCCGCCGGCGGTCGCGCTCCTCCTGGCCGTAGCGGACCGCGGTGGCGGCGGAGTAGGCGAGCGCGCAGGCGGCGGCCGTCTCGGCGGGCGATAGAACGAGGTTGTGCGTCCGGAGCATCGCGGTGGCCGTGCCGAGGGTCGTGGCGATGGCCGCAACGGTGACGCCGAGCGCGGCGCCCGAGCGCAGCCGCCATGTCGCGACGGTCACGAGGCCGCCGCCGAGCAGGATGCCGGCGAGGGTGATGTAAAAGAACCACGACTGCTCGCGCAGGGCGTCGCCGGCGAGGATGTTGTCGACCGCTGTCGCATGAACCTCGACGCCGGGAAACTCGGCCTCCAGAGGTGTTGCGACGAGATCCTTGAGCCCCGCGGCGGAGGTGCCCACGAAGACGATCCGGTTCGACACGGACGCCGGATCGAACGCGCCGTCGAGCACGGACGCGGCCGGGAGCGAGGGAAAGCGCCCCCGCCGGTAGTTCAGGACGAGCCGGCCGTTGTGATCGACCGGGATCGCGAGGTCGCGGAGCCGGATCTCGCGGATGCGCGTTCCGGTTTCCGCGTCGAACACAAGGGCGGCCTGGCGCAGCCCGAGGTGGAGGCGGACGGCATCGAGGGCGAGCGACGGATAGACGCGGTTCGGGCCGTAGGCCCATACCAGCGGCGTGCGGCGCGTGATGCGGTCGCCGTCCGGCGTCGTATTGAAGAACGCACCCGAGGCGGCGGAGGCCAGGACGGGGAGCGAATGGACGATCGAGTCCGACTGCGGCAGGAGCGCGCGGCTTTCCACGTTCCGCTCGAAGAACCGGCCGGTGTATCCGTCGCCGGCTTCCGGAACCGAGGCGGCGGACGCCGCGCATCTCCCAAGGAAGCAGCCGAGGACGCTTCGCCCGCGACCCAGCGCGGCGGCGAATTGTGCGTCGAAGGATTCCAACGTCGTGGAGGCGCCGAGATCGACCGGCGCGCCGGAGATCCGGCTCCATAGCGCGCGGATCTGCTCGGGGGAGGTGCGGTCGGGTTCCGGGAACACGGCGTCGTACACGACGACGCTGGCGCCGGCCTGCCACAAGCGGTCGGTCAACCGCGCCAGCAGTACACGCGGCCAGGGCCACTGTCCTACGGCCGCGAGGCTGGCCTCGTCGATATCGACCACGGCGACCGCCCCGGACTGCGGCGGTGCGGCGCGTTCTCGGAGGAGGATGTCGTGGGCCTGGTGCGACAGCGCACGGAGGAACGGAGGATCCCAGATGTGCAGGACCGCGCAGACCAGGACGGCCGCGAGCCCGGCGGCGAGGACGGGCACCGAGCGCGCTCCGGCACGGGAGTGCATTATTGGGGTAGGGGGTTGCCGGCCTTGAGGCTGGTCCCATAGGTCATGTCCACCCGCGGTCCGTACGGGCCATGGTCGAAGCGACCGCCGCCGACGGCGCCGGTGACGGGCGGCAGGCCGAGGTTGTTCGGGCCGGGGCCCACGAGGTTGCCGCTCATGCTGCCGGACGACGGCGTGCCGTGGTTCGATCCGTTGAACAGAAGCTGATAGTTCGACGGATTTCCCTGGAGGTGGCCAAGCGCGGTGATCGGCGTCGGCCCGACGTCGATGTCGAGTTTGTCGCCGGCGGGATTTGCGAGGCGGAACACGCCCTCCCAGCGGGCCTGCTCGCCGCCGAGCACGACGTTCAGGTTCGCGGTGCCGTCCAGCCGTCGCGTGAGCGCACCGTCGCTGACGAAGGCCGCGGCCTTCCCGATCGGGTCGGACTGCAGGTGATAGACCTGGGCGCCCATCCGGAGGAGGTCGACCTCTGCCGCGCCGAGCGTGCGGCCCGCGGCATAAACGCCGGTCGCCGCGGTCTCCGCGTTGGCGGTGGTCTGGGTCACGCCCCATTCGCCCCACACCCAGTCGGCGCCCTCCCCGCGGTTGCCCACGTTTCCGCGTTCGCCCGCACCGGGGTCGTTCCAGATTCCGAAGAAGTCGTCATTGCCGGTGCGTACGCTTGCATCGGGCGGATCGAGAGCCACCCGCGGGTTGAGATTGTCGTAGGCGTCGAAAAGCGAAATCTGGAGAAACGCCGGGTTGGGCGAGCCGGACTTGTCCAACGCGACGTAGACCGGGTCCTCGTTCCGCGACGAGAGGTCGGACGGGTTCGGCATTTCATAGGCCCCGTTGATCGAGCCGAGCACGTCGAATGTGGTGATGGCGTTGCCCTCGCCCATGGTCTTTTTCCGGCTTTCGATTCCCAGCACGTAGGGTTCGTAGGTGTAGTCCAACTGTGCCGAGGCATAGCCGAAGTACTCCCCGTTCGGGCCGTTCGGCAACTGGAGACCGCCCGGGGGCGGGCGGTGTCCGCTGGCGCGGAGCAACGTCGCAAGCACACTGCCGGGCAGCAGGCTGTGGGCGCCGATCCGCCGGTTCAGGAAGATCTGTCCGTTGTCGCCGAACAGCGGATTGAGAGGCAGGTTGCCGTTCGCCCCGCCCGCGCCACCGGCCGGGCCGTTGCCGCCGCCGGCAAGAGCCCCGCCGCCGGGCCCACCACCCATTCCGCCGGGCATCGCAAAGCCCGGGATGATGCCGTTGAGCAGGCCGCGGAACATCGCAGGATCGAAGGGGCCCTGCCCGGTGTTGCCCAGGTTGTCGACGAAACCGAAGCCCGGTCCGCCGAACCGCAGCAGTCCCCCGGGGCCGCCGTTGAGCGCGTTGATCAGGATCTCGGTGCCCGGGCGGACGAAATCGATGCAGAACTCGTCCCGGTCGGGACCCAGGTTTCCGAGCAGCCCGCAGCCGCGGATGCCGATGGTGGACCGGCCCGTGCGGATCTGAAACCGGTCCGGATTCAGTTCGGTGATCTTGCCGGTGACGGCGCGGAACACGCCCCGGCCGACGCTGGCCTTGAACGTGTTCCGGTCCTTCGCCTTCGGATCGAACACGTACTCGTCGAGGACCGTCTCCGAGTTCTCTCCCTGCGAGAAGAGGCTGTCGTCGGAGAACAGGACCTGGACGCGGGAGCCCGGCCCGGTCTTCAGGGTGTCCCCGGTGAAGACGGCATCCTTGAGGGCCAGGTTTCGGGCCGCGCCGCCGCCCAAGGCGGTGGCCTGTCCCTGCAGGGCGATGACCGACCCGATCGGATCGGCGGCGAATGCGGCAACCGCGCAGCCGGCGAGGACGACGGCCAGGCGGAATGGGTTCACATGCATGACGGTTCTCCCGATGCTGGCTGCCTACTGAAGGGAATAGGAAACCCCGAGGCTCACAACGTTTCGCTGATAGTCGTAGAGATCGAAGGAGGATTCGTTGACGACGAAACGGTAGCCGAAATCGGCCTCCCACCGTTCGCCGAACCGCCGGCGGAGCCCGCCGCCGAACTGCCACTGGTCGTCGTCGCGCGCCTCGGGCTGGACGTCCGCGAACAGGATGTCGCCGTAGCGGGCGAGCCGGTAGAGCGCGAAGGCGTAGACGCTGGTCCGGGCGGGCAGCCCGGCTTCGCCCAGCAGTCCGGCCTCGAAGCCGTCGTTCCGATGGCCGGCCTCGTTGGCATCCTCCAGGAACGCCGCCGCGAGGAACGACACGGCGTGCCGCGGGTCACGGCCCGGCCGGTGCGTGACGGATGCCGCGGCGCGGTAGAAGGCCGCATCGCGGTCGTCGCCGTCCGCGTAGTCGCGGTACTCGGCCGTCCCCCGCGCCGTGCCGGACCACGCCTGCAGCGGACGCCAGACCAGTCCCGGCTCGATGCCGATGGACGAGAGCAGGTCGTCGTTGCCGAATCCGAAGTACTCGACCTTCGCCGGCAGATCGATCTCCCGCCGGCCGGTGGCGTGCCGGAGGCCGAGGCTGGCTCGCGCGTAGCCGACGGAGACCTCGTCGGCGTGTTCGGTGAAGCTGTTGTAGAGCGCGAGGCCCCCGGTGGCGAACCATCCGCCCCGGGTTCCGAGGTCATAAAGGGCATTGCCGACAAGGGCGGCCGAGAGTCCCCATGCCTCCAGCGGCTCCGACTCGGGCGACACCTGGAGCGGTCCCAGAAGGGTGTCGATCGTCAGGGAGGACGGCCCGAAATTGGCGTTGTCGTCGTAGAAGGCGGACAGCCGGATCTCCCCGTTGAAGCCCCAGCGACGCTCCTCCGCCGACAACCGCGCGAGGTAGCGGCGGATGTTGGCCTCCACCGGCGCAGGCGGCCCCGCGCTCAACACGGCTTCGAACTGCTCCCGGGCCAGTTCGATCAGGCCGAGCGCGTGGTAGGTGCGGCCAAGCTCCAGGCGGGCCCGCTGATTGTCCGGCTGGAGGGCCAGAACCCGTTCGAAAGCCAGTTGCGCGTGACCGAGCCGTCCCGTTTCCATCGCAGCCAGTCCCGCGCCCAGATTGGCGGCGGCATCGTCCGGCCGCTCGCGCACGGCGGCCATGAACCCCTCGTACGCCGCGGCGAAATCGCGCCGGTCCAAGGCGGCCTGCGCATCCTCCAGCGCGCCGGCCCGGACAAAGGATAGTTCACTGCACGCCATCCACGCCGCCAGTGCGGCGACGGCCATCCTCACCCCGAGACTCCCCTTCATCCGATCCTCCCGCGCAGGCCTGCGTCCCATCCCAACCGGCCCACAGAAGTACAACCTACAACTAACGATCCGAGATTTCCATGCCGGAACGGCGCTCCGGGCACATCCTCCGGTCCCCCGATCCTCATCCAGATGTTTGGGATGGCACCGCGCGCACGCCGGGAGCACGCATGAACACGGCCGCGGTGGAGCCGTCTTCGCGCGGACGCTACGCCGGGCCACGGAAGCCCCCGAAGCAACCCGGGCGGATTGTCCAACGTCGTTCGACGGGGATTGGGAGGCCCCATCGCCCGTGGACACGCTGCCATCGCGGCGGTACAGTGACGTGGCTGCGACGGACACGGAGGGAGGGACGCGCCATGAGCGGAAAGAAGACGGCGGCCGGGGACGTCAAGGCGGCGCCGCGGAAGAAGCTGAAGCGGAAATTCTACGAAAAGGAATTGCTGCGGCTTCAATACGAGCTGGTGCGGATGCAGGAATGGATCCGGCACAAGGGACTGAAGGTCGTCGTCGTGTTCGAGGGGCGCGATGCCGCGGGCAAGGGCGGCGTCATCAAGCGGATCACCCAGCGTCTCAACCCGCGCGTGTGCAGTGTCGTCGCACTGCCGACCCCGACGGAACGCCAGAAGACCCAGTGGTACTTTCAGCGCTATGCGTCCCACCTCCCGGCCGCGGGCGAAATGGTCATCTTCGACCGCTCCTGGTACAACCGCGCCGGGGTCGAGCGCGTGATGGGCTTCTGCTCGGAGGACGACGTCCGCGAGTTCTTCCGCTCCTGCCCCGAGTTCGAACGGATGCTGATCCGGTCCGGCATCCGTCTCGTCAAGTATTGGTTTTCCGTCAGCGGCGACGAGCAGGAGCGCCGCTTCCAGGACCGGCTCAAGGATCCGACCAAGCAGTGGAAGCTCAGCCCGATGGATCTTGCCGGCCGGACCCGCTGGGTCGAGTACTCGCGCGCCAAGGATGCGATGTTCGAGTTCACGGACACCGCCGATTCCCCCTGGAACGTCGTCGAGGCCGATGACAAGCGCCGCGCCCGTCTCAATTGCATCCGCCACCTGCTCGAACAGGTTCCCTACAAGGCCGCCCCCCGCGAGAAGATCCGCCTGCCGCCCCGCCCCGAGGCCGGCAAATACCGCCGCCCACCAAAGCAACGGCAGACGCACGTTCCGGAATACTACTGACCGGGCGCGCAGGGCAGACGCAGGGGCCCTGGATGGCGTCAGGGCCGCACGTCCACGACGCCCAGGTGCAGGTCCTGCCGGTCCCCTGTTGCGAGCGCCCGTCGGAGGGCGTAGGCCCAGTCGAGCCTCGGCGTGGCCTTCTGGGTGCGACCGTTGCAGACGATCGTGAGCGGGCGGTCGTACTTTGCGAGCTCCGGCGGGAGGCCGACCTGGAGCGCGAGGACGTTGTCCGCCCGCATCTCGATCGTGTCGCCCCGCCATGCGGCAACGACCTGCGGCAACTCGTCCGCCTTCACCGCTGCGTCGGAGGGAGGAGAGGGAGGGGTTTCCGTGATGCGGATCCACCGGCATTCGAGATCTCCCGGTCGCGCCGCGCGGAGAACGACCCGGGCCGGGCCGGGATCGCGGTGCCGCTGCAGCATCCACTCGGCGACGGCAGGATACTCCTCCGAGAAGGCCTCGTGGCCGCGCCCGGGATACTCGACATAGGTCGCGTCGCAGCCGAGGGCGGCAAGTTCGGCGATCGAGGCGCGGTTGTAGGACGGCGCCGTTCCGTCGTCGCTCCCGTCGATGACGTAGGCCGGCGTGTTCCGGTAGTTGAAGTGCAGCGGCCGGAAGGGCAGCACGCCGATCAACGGCACAACGCCCGCAAAGGTTCCCGCATGGGCGCTGCCGATCTCCCACGCCGCATGCCCGCCCTGAGAATGGCCGATAAGGAACACGCGGTCCCAGTCCAGGTTCAGGGTGCGCGAGGCGTCCCGCAGGGCGCCCAGCACGGCGCGATGCTCGTCCTCGGTGCCGTTGTAGCCGTCCGCCCGGCCGTAGACGTATTCCGGGCTGAGCAGAATGAACCCGTACCGCGCGGCGGTTGCGCCCCAGAATCCGCCCATCGCCGCAGCCCGGCCCGTCTGGCCATGGAGGGCGAGGATCACCGGCCATGGACGCGCCGCGGTGTACGCCTGCGGAAGCCATCCATGATAGTGAAACTTCTCGCGCGATGCCGGGTGCTCGTACTCCACGGCGCGCCCCTCGGTCGCGGAAGGCGAGTCGTCGTAACGGCGGGCAAAGCGCACGATGGACACCTTGACGCCAAGGGGCAGGACCGATTCCGCGAGTCGATGCGCCAGGATCTCCGGGTCGGGCCGTTCCTGGGCGAAGAAAGCGGCCGTTTCGTCGGCCAGGCGGACGGATTCCACGATCCAGGCCGCGTTGGAGGGGGCCTCCGTCCAGCCCACGGCCCACGGTTCGCGGAGCCGCACCGCGACGGCCTCGTCCACGGCGAGCGGCGCGCGGCTGCCGAGCCCGAGCGCCCGACGCAGGTTCCCGGCCTCCTCCATGCGGCGCAGGGTCGTCGACGGGGCGTTTGTCCGCGCCCAGGCGACCGCCGCATCGAAGGCGGCCAGCCTCCGGTCGGCGCGCGCAGCCCGGTTCGTCAGGTCGTCCGCCAGGAGCGGATCCAGCGGACGGAGTTCCTTCGCGGACAGCCCCAGCGCGCTCATCGCAAGCGAACCCTCGACATCGCGGCCCGTCCACTCGGCGATCGAGGCTTCGCGCAACGCCGTCCGGGCGGACGTCACGCGCTGCCGGACCTTCTCCCTCCGGACATCCGGCAGATCCGGGGCCAACCCGGCGGCCAGCGTGGCGAACTCCGCGGCGACCTCGGCCTCGCCGGCCTGCCGGTGAAACGCGGCTGCGCGAAGCAGCGAGGCGACGTTCGTGAGGACCACCTGCGACCGCACCATTGCCAGTTCACGAGACGACATCGGGGTCGCAAACCGGCGGTCGTATTCGATCGCCTCGTAGTGGACCACGCCGGGCGTGATCTGCGAGATCGCCAGCGTCGCCTGCACCGGCCCCAGCTTCACGTCTCTGCAATTCAGAATGAGCCGCCCGCCCGGTCCCGGGCTCCAGCGGACGTCGTGCAGCACGAGCCCCAGCTTGTCCCTGCGGCCCGGGGCGGAAACGACGTCCCGGTTGAACCGATAGACCGGGACCGGATCGGCTTCCGCTGCCCGCTGGCCGGTCACCTGCTCCGCCGCGAGGTGGATGTGGCGCAGCGGCGAGCGGACGACGACCATCTTTCCCTGCTGCGAGAGCGTGCCGCGGCAGATGCGTCCGTCGCGCGTGAACACCTCGTACTCGGCGCCCCCCGGATCGGCGGCGCGGATGGGGACTGCCAGGAGGCCGGCGAGAACCACGGCGCCCCACACCCCACGCGCCGACGGCGGCCCGGCGGGTGACGGAACCCCCGGCGGCACGGACGCATCTCCACCGGCACCTGTTACGACGCGCATTCTGATGTGCGACAACGTGCCGGAACGCCGACGAAAACGCAAGCGCAGCCCGGCCGCGCCGCCGCCACGGCAGTCACGGATCGCCTTGCAGGTGTATCATTATCGAGTGCGACCGCATCGATTAATGATACACCTTCACGACTCCCGTCCATCGAGGTCGACCGGATCGTTCCGGTCCGGGCGAGGACTTGGGCTTCTTCGTCCCCCCGTCCCCGTGTGCTAGATTGATCCGGAACTTGGGAGACCGTCGATGTCCTTGCGGGTGTGCGTGCTGGCCAGCAGCAGTTCGGGGAATTGCACGTGGATTGCGTCGCCGACGACGGCGATCCTCGTCGACGCCGGGCTCAGCGCCAGGGCCATCCTCCAGCGGATGGAGGCGATCGGCGCCGATCCCCGGGCTGTGAAGGCGGTGGCGATCAGCCACGAGCACAGCGACCACATCTCCGGCATCGTGCGGATGCAGCGCCTGCATGGCGTGGCGCTCTATGCCAATGAGGGGACCCGCCAGGGCATCGAGCGCGACCCGGCCTTTCAGGGCCTCGAATGGCGGCAGTTTTCCACCGGCCATGCCTTCGAGATCGGCGACCTGCGGATCTCGCCGTTTGCCGTCCCCCACGACGCCTACGATCCGGTCGGATTCGTCATCGAGCATGGCGGCGTGGCACTGGGCATCGCAACCGACCTCGGCACGCCGACCAGCCTGATCCGGGAGCGGCTGCGCCCCTGCCGGGCGCTGATTCTCGAAGCCAACCACGACGAGCACATGCTGCATCTTTCCCGCCGCCCCTGGCCGCTGAAGCAGCGAATTCTCGGACGGCAGGGTCATCTTTCGAACCGCATGGCCGCCGAGATGGCCGCCGAGATCGCGGGGCCGGGCCTCACCGACATCTTCCTCGCGCACCTCTCCGCGGAGTGCAACGACCCGCGCGCCGCCCGGGAAGCGGTCGAGGAGTCGCTCCGCGCCGCCGGCCACGCGCACGTGAGGGTCCGGATGACCTACCCGGACAAGCCGGGGGAGATGTGGATGAGTGATGAGTGATGAGTGCCGCCCCTCCACCCTCCACCTTCCACCCCTCCGCGAGTCTCTGCGCCTCGGTGTTGTCCCGTCCGGGAAGGATGAGGGATGGGGGGCGCTATCGTCAGTCCCTGATGCCGGGGAATGCCTGAATCAACTCGTCGACGGTTCGCCGCATTGCCCCGGACTTGGCACGGACGACGGCGCCGGCCCGGGTGCCGATGTCGGCCCGTCGGGCGGGGTCGGACAGCAGCTCACGGAGGGCTGACGCCAGCTCCGCCGCATCGGAAACCTGCCGGAGGGCGCCGGCTTCCAGGAAATCGGCGACCACGGGCCGGAAGTTCTCCATGTTCGGCCCCACGAGTGTCGGACGCGACCAGAGGGCCGGCTCGATCGGGTTCTGCCCGCCGTGCCGGGTGAGGCTCTTGCCGACGAAGACCAGGTCCGCTGCGCCGTAGAAACCCATCAGCTCGCCCGTCGTGTCGATCAGGGCAACCTCGGGCGGGGTGGACGGCGCCCGACCGCCGCTGCGGCGGGCGTACGGCACGCCGCGGGCCTCGAGTTCGCGGACCACCTCCGGCGCGCGCTCGGCGTGGCGCGGGACCAGCACGAGCCGCAGCGACGGAAACTCCGGGCGCAGATTCCGGCAGATCTCCAGCAGCGCCGTCTCCTCGCCGGCCCACGTCGAGCCGCCGACGAGGATCGTCGCCTCCGCCGGGAACCCCGCCGCCCGCAGGAAATCGCGGGCGCGATCTGCGGCGGCGGGGTCCGCGACGGTCGCCTCGTATTTGGCGCTGCCGACAATGACGACGCGGTCCGCCGGGGCGCCGAGTTCGACGAGCCGGCGCGCGTCCTCCGCGCTCTGCGCGCAGAACCGCGAAAAGAGCGGCAGCACGCGCCGCGTGAAGATACGGGCCCGGCGGTAGCCGCGGAATGACCGATCAGACACCCGGCCGTTGATCGAGGCGACCGGGATCCCGCGTCGCGCGCAGGCGCGGATCAGATTGGGCCAAAGCTCCCCCTCGCACAGCACGAGCGCGGCCGGGCGCAGGGTGTCCAGAGCCCGGCGGACGACCGGCGGGATATCGAGGGGAAAATAGACGAGGACGTCATCCGGCGCCATGTGCCTCGCCGCGACGCCGTGGCCGGTTGGCGTGTTCACGGACACGATGAACCGGGCCCCGGGCCGGCGCGTCCGCCACTCGCGGATGAAGCCGAGGGCGACATGAACCTCGCCGACGCTCACCGCATGAACCCAGATGCGCGGCCCGGCGGCCAGCTTCTCCATCGCCGCCGGGGCGTACCGGGCGAACCGCTCCCCGAACCCCGGCCCATACCCTCCCCGCCGCACCATGCGGAAGAGGAAGTACGGCAGCATCAGCGTGAAGCCGACTGCGAACAGGATTTGATAGAGAACCCAAAGCATCCGGCAGAGTGTAGCCGAAAACGCGCCGCGAGGGCGAGAGGAAGGTTACAGGCGGCGCGGAAGGAGGGGGCGCATGCGAAGGGGAAGGAGAGACGGGATCACGGGATCCACAGGATGGGGAGTGGGGATGTGTGTATCCTGTTCATCCCGCTATCCCGTCCTCACCTTCCTGGAGGATGTGGAGGATGGGGACATAGAAATGGCTGCGGCCGGAGAGGTCGGGGATTCCTTCGGCGTTCTGCGGTTCGGTATTCTGCGGTTCTGCGGTTCGTCCCACGGCAGTGGAGGTGGGGGATTGGGAGACGGAGCGAACAGCAGAATATCGAAACCGAATGTCGAAGGTCGAAGGGAAGAGGAGGATGGGGAGGGAAGGCGCCGTTTGCTGCGGGTCACGCGGCGTTGCAGCTCCTTTTTTCCTCACCACCGGGGCAAGCCCGGTGGGACCGGAACCTCCTCCGGATTTCAACAGGTCAGGTTTCAGGCGTCAGGGCGAACGGCGGGATCGTGGCATGAAGCATGGGGCTCCGCCTGGCGGCACCCGACACTTGAGGCATTCAAAAGGTTCTCCCGCAATAGGTTCCAACAACCTGTTTTCCGGTTGCCCGAGGGGGTGGAGCCGTGATAATGTGGTGTGTTTTGCGGGAAATCGGGGGGCGTCGTTTCCGCCTGCTTGTGCAGGGCTTTGGCGTCCGGGAAAGGGTAGTGAGCAACCATGGCAAAGAAAACCGTAACACAGGCCCGGTCGGATCGGAATCCGGCGAAGGGCGCGGGCGACGAACAGACGGCGCTGTCGAAGATGTACGAGGATACGCTCCGCGATATCGCGGAAGGGTCCATCGTCAGCGGTCGTGTGATCGAAGTTCGCCCGAATGAAGTGCTGGTCGATATCGGCTACAAGTCCGAGGGTGTCCTGCCGTCCTCCGAATTCCGGGGCGACACATCGCAGGTCCAGCCTGGCGACCAGTTCGAGGTCCTGATCGAGAATCTCGAGGACGACGACGGCATGGTCGTCCTGAGCAAGACCCGGGCCGAGCAGCAGCGCAAGTGGGAGAACGTCGTCAACAACTGCACCGAGGGCAGCACGATTCCCGGAGAAGTCCGGGGTCGCGTCAAGGGCGGCCTGATCATCGACATCGGCGTCGAGGCCTTCCTCCCCGGATCGCAGGTGGACATTGCGCCGGTCCGCAACCCGGACGAGCTCGTCGGGCAGACGCTCGAGTTCAAGATCATCAAGATCAACAAGGAACGGCGCAACGTCGTTCTTTCCCGCCGCGAGCTGATGGAAGACCGCCGCCGCGACGCGCGGCGCGAACTGCTTCGCGACATCAAGGCGGGCCAGGTGCGCAAGGGCCTGGTCAAGAACATCACCGAGTTCGGCGCGTTCATCGACCTTCAGGGCATGGACGGGCTGCTCCACATCACGGACATGTCGTGGGGCCGCCTGAACCATCCGTCCGACCTGGTCAGCGTCGGGCAGGAGCTCGAGGTCGTCGTCCTGGACGTCGATCTGGAGAAGGAGCGCATTTCGCTGGGGCTCAAGCAGCGCGGCGGCAATCCGTGGGACGGGATCGAGGGCCGGTATCCGGTCAATTCCCGCATCCACGGCAAGGTCGTCAGCCTCGTGCCCTACGGCGCGTTCGTGGAGATCGAGCCGGGCGTCGAAGGCCTCGTGCACGTCTCCGAAATGTCGTGGACCAAGCGCGTGGCGAAGGCCTCCGATGTGCTCAACGTCGGCGATGAGGTCGACGCGGTCGTGCTCGCGGTCAACGCCGGCGAGCAGAAGATCTCGCTCGGCATCCGCCAGACCGAGGCCAACCCGTGGGACACGGTCCTGGACCGCTACCCGATCGGCTCCCGCGTGAAGGGCAAGGTCCGCAATTTCACGACCTACGGGGCGTTCGTGGAGATCGAAGCCGGTATGGACGGCATGATCCACGTCTCCGACATGTCGTGGACACGGAAGGTCAACCATCCGTCGGAGGTTCTGAAGAAGAACGACGAGGTGGAGTGCGTGGTGCTCGAGGTCGATCCCTCGCAGCAGCGCATCAGCCTGGGCCTGAAGCAGGCGCAGCAGGATCCGTGGAGCGGCATCCAGTCGCGCTTCCGCGTCGGCCAGAAGGTCACGGGCAAGGTCTCGAAGGTGGCCTCCTTCGGCGCGTTCATCGAACTCGCGGAGGGCATCGACGGCCTGGTCCACATCAGCCAGATCAGCGACGACCGGGTGCAGATCAGCACCATCATCGGGGACGTGGCGGACCGGGACGTGATCGTGCTGGACGACGAGATCGCCAAGGGCAGCACCGTGATCGAGCTGATCTCGCACCTGCGCGAGCGGCAGGTCCGCTCGA
>CAYXFW010000028.1:12793-13394 GCA_964464305.1 uncultured Verrucomicrobiota bacterium | reverse complement strand
CTCTCACGATCCGGTGGAACGATAGCACATCTCCCCCCGGGCGAAAAACGCGTGGAACGCAAGACCGGGACTGGTGGGCGGACGCGCCGGGTGCACATGCAGGCCGCGACCACCGGTCGCGGCCACAGCAGACGGCAGTTCGTCAGGGCCTCTTCTGTAGCTGCGACCGTTGGTCGCGGCGGGCAAGTGCCCACGGTGCGCAGGAAGGCCGCGACCATCCGGCGGCGCGATGCGCTGTGCCGGGACAAGCCGGTCACGGCTGCAGAAGACCGTTCCGGAATCGTGTCATCACCACCGCCTTCCGTCTCCCGTGAGCCCCGCCCGCAGGACTGCCGCGCGTCCGCTTTTCCATCTGGGTGTGGTTCCATGGGGAAACAACATCCTGTACTCTCCCCCCGGGTTCACGGAATGACGAGCGCCTTGCGGGAGAACGTCATGCATCTGAAATCGAATCCGCGGCCGATCGACGGGGCATCGCTGGCCCCCCTCGAATTCGACAGGTTCTGGGCCGATCAGGCGCGGGCGATCGCGGACCCCTTCGGGCGCGACATCCCCCAGATGCCCTGCGGGCTCGTGGTGACCGGTCATGAGTTCGCCATCC
>CAYXFW010000028.1:0-12783 GCA_964464305.1 uncultured Verrucomicrobiota bacterium | reverse complement strand
TGTCCTCGTTGGTGACGTAGATCATCGACTTGCCGAACTCGGCGTCGACGCGGACTTCTGGCGGCTTCACACCGATCCCGACTGGTGCGTCGCCCTGTGCCGGGCATACAACGACCGCGCCGAGGCCGTCCTTGGCCGACGCGTGCTCCCCGAGGCCCCCCTCCATCCCCGCCTGGCGTTCCCCATCCGGAAGTTGCAGGACGTCTTCGAGTGCGAGAGCGTCTGGATGACCGACTCGTGGTGGCTCAAGGAGTCCGCGCACACGGAGACCGAGCTGTCGGCGCTCCTCGACCGCGTGGAGGCGCGCATCGCCGATTTGCGCCTGTTCCTGCTCCCGGAGAACTGGGATGAAGAGAAGGCCCGGCTCCAAGCCCTCGGGCTGAAGATCCCGCCCTACCGCTTCCAGCGCGGACCGGTCACCCTGGCCACGTCGGTTTTCGGCGTCGAGAACCTCATCTTCCTCATTCTGGGCAACCCCGGCCTGGCCGCGCGGTTCCGCGACGCGATTCTCGCGGCCATGCTCGCGATCGGCGATCTGATCGACGCGGAGGCCGGGCTGACCCCCGCAACCGCCCCGCACGGCTTCCAGTTCAACGACGACAACTGTTACCTGCTCTCCCCGGACATGTACGAGTTCTTCGCCGAACCCATCCTGCGCGGCGTCTTCGAGCGCTTCAGCCCCGGCCCCGCCGACCGCCGTGCCCAGCATTCCGACTCGGCCATGGGCCACCTGCTTCCCATTCTGGGCCGCCTCGGTGTCAACTGGACCAACTTCGGCCCGACGGTGACGGTCGACGAGATCCGCCGCCACCTGCCTGTCGCGGAGATCTGGGGCGAACTCGCGCCCTTCGCACTCATGAACAACGACGCAAGCCTGATCGTGGAGCAGTGCCGACGCGATATCGCGATGGCCCGCGAGCGCCGCGGCGTCGTTCTGACCACCGCCGGATCCGTCAACAACGGCACCCGCCTCGCCAGCCTGCGCCTGGTCATGTCCACGATCCAGCACGAGGGGCGGTACTAGCCGGAACCCTGGAATCACTCCGCGGCTGCGGGCGCAACGGCGGCGTGCCAGAGGCGCGGCGCGGTGTCCGGCCCGGGCGGAAGCGTGAGGCACAGGACGCCGCCGAACGCGCGCGACCGCAGGGGCTCGCGACCGTCGAAGGTCACCGTCACCCCGCCGCCAACCGGCGCGAACTCCGGTGGAAGCTCGGCCGCGACCTCTTCGCCGGGGCGGGCAAGAATCCACATCTCCGCGCGACGCGCGTCTCCCTCGGTCACGAACATGAACCCTTCCGGGACGGCCGCGACGCCGGTCAGCGCGTGCAGGTGTCCCGCGACCATGCCGGGGGCTGTTGCGCGGAAGCCGAAGCCGGCCAGCTCGCGGCCATCCTCGGTACGCGGGGCCGGACCGAGGTTCGCCGTGACGCGAACGGGGCCGTACTCCGCATGGATCACGCCGTCATCGGGAAGCGATGAGTGATGAGTGATGAGTGATGAGTGGGGAAACTCGTGTCTTCCGCGGGCCTGGGAGTGAGCGAATGCGGCGACGGGCTCGCCGGTGGCCCGGGCGCACACGGACTTCTGGATCCGGTCGACCCACGCCAGCCAGCCCATCGTCCGCGTGTCGGCGACGGACTGTGCGGACATCCGGTAGCTCATGTTGAATCCGAGCCCGAGCGTCCATGCGAGCTCGGCGGGGCCCATCACGAACTTGCCGAGATCGTGATGGAAGAAGACGCACTTGTCGTGGGCGATGCGCTGCGCGAGCGGATAGACCTCCCACGTGTCGGAAGGGTAGACCGTGCGGAAGGACCGGGCCCATTCGGGCCGGCGGCCGGGGACGAGCGAGAACGTGAAGCCGCAGAGCATCGACTCGGCGTCGACGACGCGGTCCCAGCCGTCCTCCGTGCCGAGCGGGGCGAGCGCGGCATCCTCGTCGGCCTGCGACAAGAGCCCTTCCGCGTACGCATGCGGCGATGGGGATGCGGAATTCAGGTCCCAGCGCCACGCGCGCGCGCCGACCTGATCCTGGAACAGGATGTCGACCGGCTGGTCCTCGAGGAACTGCCTGCGCAATTCCCGGTTCGCCGCGCGCACGGCCGGATGCCAGAAGCAGGTCGTCCATCCGTCATTGCTCGCGTAGCGCTCGTGGAAGGGCTTGCCGTCGAGTCCGACGGCCAGCGGCGCCTCGCCGGCCGCGAGGAACGTCGGCCCCCGCGGATGGTCGCACCACCACGTCGGGTTCGTGTAGGGCATCACGAGATGGCCGGCCTTGCGCGCCGTGTCGTGCATCTCGCGCATTTCCGCCGCCGTGCCGAAGCCGGAATTCGGCGGGAGATGGTCGGGATACTCCTTGTCGAAGCCGCCCTTGAGGTAACTCGAGCTGTGCAGGATCGTCGGCGACGGCAGGCTGGGAAGCGCGGCGAGGATCTCGCGGGCGCCGCCCTGGATCTTGAGCAACACGGCGCGGCGGAGGCGGTCGAGCACCTCCGGCTTCATCTTCGCGCGCAGGGGCCGCGCGATGCCGTTGGCGGTCGCATAGGCGGCGAGACCGGCCTCCGCGGTGCCGCCGACCGCAATACGCACGACCGGGCTGGTCCACGTGATGCCCGGCGGGATGAAACGCGCGAACGTCCGGTCCAGCCGGCCGCCGTTCGCGTCGCCGCCGAAGCCGAGGCGGCCGGGGATCAGGACGGCCGCCGGATCCTTCGAGCCCGCCCACGGGGCCCAGGTCCGCGGCTGGACGCGATACACGGCGGCGCGCCCCGCGGCGGCCTCCAGATGCACAAAGTCCGCGAAGACCGGGGGGTACGTGCTCTCACAGTTGAGGAACGGGGACGGACGCAACGCGGCGTGGAAGGGATAGCCGCCGGTCTCGAACCAACGTCCGCCGGCGCGCACGTGCCGGGCGATCTGCGCGACGACGTTGGTCAGCCTATCGCCGGCGGGGACCGGCAGCCATTCGCCGTAGGGGTTCACGATCATCAGGTCGTTGTCCGACCGGATCGCGTCGAGCATCGCCCCGGCGGTCGGAAGCTCGATGAACTCGCGCTTCGCGTCCTTCGCCGCGCGCGCGAGCGTATCGCGCCACTGGGCGACCGGAAGGGCCGCGAACGCGCCGTTCTCGGGGCCGTTGCGCACCGACACCAGCGCGATCCGGGTGCGGTCGGGCGCCGCGGCCGCCGCCGCATGCAGGATCCGAACGGCCGCATCGCGCGCGAGCCCGGCATCCCGTTCGGCGAGCTGTCCGGCGAACCGCCACAGGAAGCCGCGCCCGAGGGCATGGGCGCAGATCAGCGGGCCGGCGTCGGAGTCGACCAGGACCGTCGAGGCCTGACCGGGAGCCGGCGGCCGCTGCACCTTCGCCGACACGCGGCCGAAGCGCGAGGCCAGGTTCGTGCCGAGCATCCGGACGCCTTCCGGGGTCGCGCGAACCGGGATGGCCGGTGCGTCGAGATCGAGCATCCGCGGGCCGGCCGGGAGGATCATCGTAATGCCGCGACCCGGCGACGGCGCGGGCGCCCATGCGGCCGGACGGTCCGGCGGTTGCGGAGCGAAGAAGCGCCCATTGAAGGCGACCCCCACGCCCTTGTGCGGGTCCAGCGGCGCGACGAAACGCTTCACGCCGGCCGGAGCGAACCGAAGGCGGCCCGGAAGGGCGAGTTCAAGGACCGTGCCGGTGCCCGGCGTCACGGCGGCGGATACATCGAAGCCGGATTCGGACGGACGGACGAAGACCGTGACGCGGGCATCGGCGGATTCGAAACGAAGGTCCGCGGACCGGCCGTCCGCGCCGGGCCGCACCGTCACGCGCCGAGCTGAATTCGTCGCATGGAAGGCCGAGGCGGCCAGGTCGGCGCCGGCCCGGAATTTCAGCCGCCACGCGCCGTCCTCGCCGCCGCGGAAGATGGGATCGTCCGTCCCCGCGGCCGAGATCGATGCGATCGCGCCCGTACCCTCCTCCACCGTCATCCGCGCCGGCCCGGACTCCAGGGTCAGCGCCCGCGCGATACCCGCGACCGACAGCAGTCCGGCCACCGCAAGATTCGTCTTCATGCCCTCACTCATCGCACGCCACCCATCTCCCGTCAATCGGGCCGCGGCCCCCCTCACGTCTCAGGTCTTGCGCTCTGCCGTGCGCCCCGGCATGATGCGTGACCATGTCAACAATCGCCGGGGCGGGGAGACAGAATTCATGAGCAACGGACTGGCTCTTGCGGACTATGCGATCATCGGCGGTTTCTTCGTCGTGATGCTGGGCATCGGCTTCTACTACAGCGGCCGGGTGGGCAGCATGGCGCAGTTCTTCGGCGGCGGCAAACGGGTGCCGTGGTGGCTCGGCGGCATCTCCTTCTACATGGTCAGCTTCAGCGCGCTGGCCTTCGTGATGTATTCGGAGATGATCTACAAGTACGGGGTGGTGACGTTCATCCTGGGCTGGATGTCCGCCCCCGCAGCCGTCCTGAGCGGACTCTGGTTCGCCCGCCGCTGGCGTCGCGTCGCGGAAACGAGCCCCTTGGAGTACATCGAGACGCGCTACGGCCCGGGGGTTCGCCAGAGCCTCATGTGGCTCGGTCTTCCCACGCGGCTTCTGGACGACGCCCTCAAGTTGTTTGCCATCGGCACGGTGGTTTCCGCCGGACTCGGGTTCCATTTCACGACCGGCATCCTCGTCTGCGCGGTCATCATTCTTGCGTACACCTTCATGGGAGGGCTCTGGGCCGCCCTGGTCGCGGATTTCGTTCAGTTCGTGATCCTCGTCGCCGCCGTGATCGTCCTGCCCGTTCTGGCCTTCAATCGTGCCGGCGGCGTGGCCGCCGTCATCGAGAAGATCCCGCCCGACTTCTATCGGCTGGCCCGTCCGGACGCCGGGTACCCCGTGGCCTACCTGCTCTGTGTCCTTCTGCTGGTCTTCCTGAACTACTCGACCTCCTGGGCCCTGGTGCAACGTTACTACTCCTCGGAGAGCGACCGCCACGCCCGCAAGGTCGGCTATCTGGTGTCGCTCCTGTACCTGATCGGCACGCCGATTTTCTATGTCCCCGCCTTCGCCGCACTGGTCTTCCTCCCGGATATCGCGAATACGAAGGAGGTCTACCCGCTGATCTGCAAGACCGTCCTGCCGGTGGGCATGCTCGGCATGGTCATCGCCGCCATGTTCTCGGCCACGATGTCGACGCTCGCGGGCGACTACAATGCGGCGTCATCCGTGCTCACGAACGACCTGTACAAGCGCCTCCTCGACCGCAACGCCTCGGACAAGAAGCTCGTCATCATCGGCCGCATCAACACGGTGGTCGTCGGCCTGGTCGTCACAGGCATCACGTTTATCATGCACCGGCTGCAGGGTACCAAGGACCTTTTCGACACCATGGCGAAGGTCTTCGGACTCTTCCTCCCCCCCGTTGCGATCCCTATGATCTTCGGCTTGATCACCCCCCGCGTCTCGTCGGCCGGCGCCAAGTTCGCCCTGAGCGCAGGCATCCTCTTCGGCCTCGAGGCGTTCGTTCTCGGCGCGTACGAGCCGTTCCTGCGCAAGGCGTATTTCCTCACCTTCTTCACCACGGGTGTGACCCTGACGGCCATGGCGGTCGCATCCTGGCTCTGCCCCGACACGGACGAGCAGCGGGCGCGCGTGCTGGCGTTCTTCGAGCGCTTCCGCGACGCCCCCAAGGGCGAACCCGCGCACGGCGCCTCGACCGCCGACCTCTCCTTCCTGCCGGTCATCGCCGTGGGCGTGGCGTTCATCGGAGTCCTGCTGATCGTGTCCGTGCTGGCGACGGTCGGCTATACGGAGGGCCGGGTCAGCGTCGGGGTCGGCGCATCCATGCTCGTCGTGGCCGCGTTCTTCTGGTGGGCGGCCGCCCGGCGTCGCGTGCCGCGCGCCGTGGCCTGACGGCCGGAAGGCCCTCGGTTCGGGCTCGCCCGGAGGGCCCATTCCGTCGAGAATGGCGGGCATGAAGCCTCTTGCACCCCGCCTGTCCGCCTGTGCAGCCGTCTGCCTTTCCGTCGCCGCCCCGGGCGCCGATCTCGTGCTCCGGTACGATCGCCCGGCGAAGACATGGTCCGCCGAGGCCCTGCCGGTCGGCAACGGACGGCTCGGCGCGATGGTTTTCGGCGGCATCGGCACGGAGCGGATCCAGTTCAACGAAGACAGCCTCTGGACCGGCGACCTCAACCCGTCGGGCGACTACAAGACGATGGGCGCCTACCAGAACTTCGGCGACGTGCTCATCGATCTCGATGCCGCGGCCGCCCCGGACGAGGCGGTCCCCGCCGGGTACGTCCGTTCGCTCGCCCTCACCGACGGCGTCCACCGTGTCGTATTCCACTCCGGTGGCGCGACGCACCTGCGCGAGACGTTCGCGAGCCACCCCGACCAGGTGATCGTCGTCCGCTGGTCCGCCGACCGGCCCGGCGCGGTGTCCGGCACGGTCCGCCTGCAGGGTGCGCACGGCGAGACGACGGCGGCGGACGGCGCCTCCCTTGCGTTCGGAGGCGCCCTTTCCAACGGCCTGAAGTATGCGGCGTACGTCCGCGTGCGCGCCAAGAGCGGCGCCGTGACGGCCGAGGGCGGCACCGTACGCCTGTCCGGCTGCGACGAGGCGGTGCTCCTGCTGGCGGCGGGGACGGACTACGCGATGGACGCCGCCGCCGGCTGGCGCGGTGCGGCGCCCGGGCCGCGTCGGCAGGCGCAACTCGATGCGGCCGCCGGGCGCACCTTCGGTGAGCTCCTCGCGCGCCACGTCGCGGACCACCGGTCGCTGGCCGACCGTGCCTCCGTGACGCTCGGCTCCAGCCCGCCCGCGGTCTCGGCGCTGACCACCGACCGCCGGCTGGCGCGCTGCAAGGCCGGGGAATCCGATCCGGAACTCGAGGCGCTGCTCTTCCAGTACGGCCGCTACCTGCTCGCCGCCTCCTCCCGCCGCCCGGGGCTGCCCGCGAACCTGCAGGGGCTGTGGAATGACAGCAACACGCCGGCATGGTCGTCCGACTACCACTCGAACATCAATATCCAGATGAACTACTGGCCCGCGGAGCCGGCGAATCTGGCCGAATGCGCCCTGCCCTTCTTTGACCTTGTGATGGCGATGCGCGGATCGAGCCGGACGGCGACCCGGGCGGAGTTCGGCAAGGTGCGCGGATGGACCGCGCGCACGTCGCACAACATCTTTGGCGGACACGGCTGGAAGTGGAATCTCCCTTCGAGCGCCTGGTACGCACTGCATTTCTGGGAACACGGTGCCTTCGGCGACGACCCGGCCTTCCTGCGCGACACGGCCTACCCGATGGCGAAGGAGGTCTGCGAGTTCTGGATCGATCACCTCAAGACGCTGCCCGACGGAACGGTGGTCGTGCCGAACGGCTGGTCGCCCGAGCATGGCCCGACCGAGGACGGGGTCGCCCACGACCAGCAGATTGTCCGGGAGCTGTTCACGTTCACGGCGCGCATGGCGGAGGATCTCGGCGTCGACCCGGAATTCCGCGCGCAGATCGCCGCGCTGCGCGACCGGCTCGCTGGCCCGAAGGTCGGCCGCTGGGGGCAGTTGCAGGAGTGGATGGAGGACCGCGACGACCCGAAGGACCAGCATCGCCATACATCGCACCTTTTCGCGGTCTTTCCCGGCAGTTGGATTTCCTTCGAGCGCACGCCGGAGTGGGCGAAGGCGGCGCGGATCTCCCTCGAAGCGCGCGGCACCTCGGGCGACAGCCGTCGTGAATGGGCCTGGGCCTGGCGCTCCGCCTTGTGGGCCCGGTTGCAGGAGGGCGACCGCGCGCACGAGATGATCCGAAATCTGCTCGCCCACAACACGCTTCCGAACCTCTTCGGCAACCATCCGCCGGTGCAGCTCGACGGCAACTACGGCATCTGCGCCGGAATGTGCGAGATGCTGGTGCAGAGCCATGTGAAGGACGAGGGGCGGGGGACGAGGGACGAGGCTGCCCCTCGCACCTCGACCCTCGCCCCTTTCCTGGTGCATCTGCTCCCCGCGCTGCCGGCCGCGTGGCCCGACGGCACCTTTCGCGGTCTGCGCGCCCGAGGCGCGGTGACGGTGGATGCCGAGTGGCGCAGCGGGAAGCCTGTGTCCGCGGCTCTCATGACGGGACGGGGCGGCGAGGTGGTCCTTCGCGCCCCCGCGCCCCTGACGTCGGTTCGCGACGCAGAGGGCCGGGAGGTGACGGTCCGCGACGCGGGCGACGGCCGACGCGGGTTCACCGCGCGCGCCGGCGGACGGTACCGGCTGGCATTTTGACGCGAGTTTGACAACTTCGGGGCCTCGGGTACGGTGTCGGCCGAATCCGACATCCTCAAGACGGGAGACATGACATGAGTTTGCCCAGGACCCTGATCGTTCACTACCTGCCCCGCGGCGAACGCTCGCACACGCGGGCGCTGCTCGCGACCTTTCGCGAGGCGTCCGCGGTGCAGGCCGACGAGCTGGACCTGACGCACGAGCGGCCGCCCGTCTTTCTCCAGGACAACCTGGGCGCGTACATTACGCGAAACTATCTTGGCCAGCCGCTGACCTCCGTGCAGAAGAGGTCGATTGCCGGCATGGACCGGGTGACGGCCCAGCTCAAGTCGGCCGACGTGGTCGTGCTGGCGACGCCGATGTTCAATTTCTCGCTGCCGGCCGTGGTCAAGGCATGGTTCGATGCGGTTCTTCTGAAAGGCGAAACGTGGGATGTTGGCGAGTCCGGTTACCGGGGGCTCCTGCCCGGCCGCAAGGCGCTGGTGCTGATGGCATCCGGCGGACGCTACGAGGGGCCGACGGCCGGCTGGGACCATGGCATGAGCCTGGCGAAGCAGCTGTTTCAGTTCATGGGCTTCGACGACGTCCGGCCAGCCTGGGCCTCCAGAGTCAATGTGCCGAGTCTCGGGCCGGTGGAGAAGATCGTGGCCAGCGCGCAGGACGAGGTTCGCAAGGCCGTCCGGGACTGGTACGGGCGCTGATCGTTTGCCCATGATCGCGGGGCCCGCCCGGCGGTCGGGCCCTACCCCGGACAATCGGGGCTGGCGAAGGGCGGGGCGGAAAGCAGACGGGCGTGGCGCCGCATCCTTGGCGGCGCCACGCCCGTTTCGCGCGGTCGGCGGATCAGCC
The DNA here is from genome assembly GCA_964464305.1 of uncultured Verrucomicrobiota bacterium. Classification (GTDB taxonomy): domain Bacteria; phylum Verrucomicrobiota; class Kiritimatiellia; order PWTM01; family PWTM01; genus VGWF01. Next base: position 3,676 of record CAYXFW010000028.1, on the reverse strand, counting down.
GGCCTTGACGAGCTTCTCCTTCAACGTATGGAGAAGGACCTTCGGATCGACCGGCTTCTGGAAGATGCCGTCGAGCCCGAGGTCGGCGTAGCTGGTGACCATGTTCAACTGGTCGCCGGCCGAGCTCATGATGAAAATCGGTGCCTGGTTGTTCAGCAGGCGCAGTTCCTTGATCATCCCGGTGCCGGAGTCGACCTCCTCCATCATGAGGTCGAGCAGCAGCAGGTCGGGCTTCGTCGCCTTGTACGTCTTGAGCCCCTCCTCGGCCGAGTGGGCTTCGGCCATGACGTAGCCGCCGGACTCCAGGATGACCCGGACGGTATCGAGGTAGTCCTGGTCGTCGTCGACATAAAGGATCACGTATTTCCCGTCCTTCATCGCATATCCTCGCTTTCCGATTCCGCGGCGGCCGGTCCGCCCTCCGTCTCCATCCCGTCGAACATTCCGCTTCTCAGGCGAGCTTCGAGGAACTCGAGCGCCGCGTCAAGGTTTCGTCGCGCGCGATCCGAGATCCTCTCGCCAAACTCGTTGAACTCGTACCCGCGGATTCCGAGGGCGAAGCCCCGCGTTTCCGCCCCGAATGCGTCCCGGGACAGCGCCATCAGCGCCTCGGGCTCGATCGTGTGCGACCCGAGCCCCTCGATCGGCCTGACCCCGACCCGCCTCACAAAGAACGGCTCCCGCCCTGCGACCGCGGCATCCGCGAACACCACCACGTCGTGCTCCGCGATCTGCGCGGCGTCCTCGACGGCGAGCTGGTAGTCCGACTCCACCGTCACGCCCGGGATCGACTTCTTCTCCAGCGCCTCGGCCAGCGCGGGTCCGAGCCCGTCGTCCAGCCGGCCCGGATTCCCGTAGCCGATCACCAGGCACCGCGGCGGAACGCCCATCGCGCCGCCCGCCTAGCCGATCCGCGTTCCGCGCTCGCCGCGGCCCACGATCCGGCCTTCGGCGTCGACCACCTCGACCACGAGCGGCATCTGCCCCATCGCGTGCGTCGCGCAGGACAGGCACGGATCGTACGCGCGGATCGCGACCTCGACCCGGTTCAACAGCCCCTCGGTGACGTCGACGCCGCTGAGGTAGTCCTTCGCGACCTTCTCGACTGCGCGGTTCATCGGCGTGTTGTTATGGGTGGTCGACACGATCAGGTTGCAGCTCGTGACCAGATCGTTGTCGTCGACGATGTAGTGATGGAACAGCGTCCCGCGCGGCGCCTCGATGAGGCCGACGGCCTCGCGGCGGCGCTGGCCCTTCACGACGAGGTCCGTGCCCTGCAGGTCCTTGTCGTGAAGCAGGTCGCGGATCACCTCGGCCGAGTGCAGCAACTCGATCATCCGGGTCCAGTGGTAGGCCATCGTGATGTTGTTCGGGGCGCCCTTCGTCAGCGCCATGAACTCCTTGCGCTCGGCCTCGGCGAGCGGGGTCGGGATGAAGTCGCACAGGTTCACGCGCGACAGGGGGCCGACGCGGTACCAGCCGTTTTCGGGGCCGATGGACTTGATGAAGGGGAACTTCATGTAGGACCAGGACTTCACCTCCTCGACGATGTAGTCGAGGTAGTTCTGGTAGTCGACCTGGTCGAAGATCTTCTTCCCCTTCGCGTCGGTCGCGCGCAGGTTGCCGTGGTAGAGGTCCATGGCGCCGTCGGCGCGGACGAGCGAGAGATGGTTGGAATCGAACGTGCCGAAATCGGCCAGCTCCTTGAGGTTCGCCGTCGTGTAGTCCTTGGCGATCTTGAGCGCGCCGATGCACCACGCGACGATCTGCTCGATGTCCTTCAGGAACCCGTCGCGCTCGGCGATGGAGAGGTTCTTGTTCACGCCGCCCGGGATTGCGCCCGTGCCGTGGATCTTCTTGCCGGCCGTCGCCTTGATGAGTTCCTGGCCGTACTTGCGGAGCATGACGCCCTGCACGGCGAGGTCCGGGAACTTCTTCGCCACGCCGATCACGTTGCGGATCGCGGGGTCGGCGTCGAACCCGAAGAGGAAGTCCGGGGAGCACAGGTGGAAGAAGTGCAGCGCGTGCGACTGCAGCATCTGGCCGTAGTGCATGAGGCGGCGGATCTTCTCGGCGGTCGGCGTGAGGTTTTCGCCGCCGACGATCCGGTCCATCGCCTTGGCGGCCGCCAGATGATGGCTGACCGGGCAGATGCCGCAGAGGCGCTGGACGAGGACCGGGACTTCCCAGTACGGGCGGCCCTGGATGAAGCGCTCGAAGCCGCGGAACTCGACGATGTGCAGGCGCGCCTGCTTCACGTTGCGGGCCTCGTCGAGATGGATCGTCACCTTGCCGTGGCCCTCGACGCGGGTCACCGGCTCGATCACGATCAGGTTGGGGGAGGAAGCGTGGCTCATGTTCGTCGTCTCCGGCTCAGTCGTACTTGATCAGCTCGTAGGGGAGATCCATCGGCTTGTTCGTCAGCAGCGCGACCAGCGCCTGCCAGATCGTGTCCGCCGGCGGCGGGCAGCCCTGCAGGTGGTAATCCATCTTCACCACCTCGTGGCATGGGTAGACCTTGTTCAGCACCAGCGGCAGCGCCGGGTCGTTCGGGTAGGCACCGGTCGGGTTGTAGACGCTCGGCCCCTTGACGTAGGCCTCGTCGAGGCATTCCTTCAGCGGGATCGTGTTGCGCAGCGCCGGGATGCCGCCGCCGATGGCGCACTCGCCGAGCGAGATGAGGATGTCGCAGTGCTTCCGGAAATCCTTCAGCACGCGGACATTTTCCTCGTTGCAGCAGCCGCCCTCGATGAGGCCGATGGCGCAGCGCCCGGTGAACTCCTTGATGTCGTCCACGGGCGACTTGTCGAAGTCGACGAGTTCGATCAATTGCAGGATGCGCTCGTCGATGTCCAGGATCGACATGTGGCAGCCGAAGCAGCCCGCGAGCGATGCCGTTGCGACTTTGGGTTTTGCCATGGCCGTTGTCTCCTCAAGCCTGCGCGGGGGCCGCCCGCTGCGTTTCGATGTCCGATCCGATCGGCTGGTGGTCGTAGAGCCGCTGTCCGACCGGGACCGCGTACCCCTGCCGCTTCTTCAGGATCGCGCCGACGGGGCAGATGGCTACGGCCTTGTCGGTGACGTCGAGATCCGTGTCCTTCAGGCGCGCCTCGGCATTGATCCAGATCTTCTTCTTCGACCCGCGGCCGACGAACTGGAAGACATTCTTGCCATCGAGGTCGTGCGAGGCCCGCACGCACCGCGCGCAGAGGATGCAGCGGTTGCGGTCGATCATCACGTCCGGATGCGAGGCGTCCACCTCGCGAACCGGGAACTGGAACGGGTAGCGCGGGGCCATGATGCCGAACCGGTAGGCCAGCGCCTGCAGTTCGCAGTTTCCGCTCTTCTCGCAGAACATGCAGTAGTGGTTGCCCTCGACGAAGAGCATCTCGATCAGGCCGCGCCGGTGGTCGAGCAGCTCGGGCGTGTTGTTCTCGATGACCATGCCCTTGGCGCAGGGCATGGTGCAGGCACTCTGTGGCCGGCCGTTGACCTTGACCGTGCACACGCGGCAGGCGCCGAAGGGGTGCAGCTCCTTGTGCGCGCACAGGCGCGGAATGTAGATGCCGGCCTCGTCGGCCGCCTGGAGGATCGTCTGGCCCGGCCGGCCTTCGACCGGAACGCCGTCGATCGTGAAGGGGATTGTGTCGCTCATCGCTCGGTCCTTTCCTGCGTC
>CAYXFW010000027.1:8895-13478 GCA_964464305.1 uncultured Verrucomicrobiota bacterium | reverse complement strand
GCGGCCCTCCAACCGGCCATGGCTCTGTCCGGTCCTTCTCACATTTCCTCCGTCCGGCACCGGTCGCGCTGGAACGTGAACCGCGCGGCGCACAGCACCGCCAGCCCGCCGAGAAAGTAGGCGCCGGCGAGGGCGGAGAATCCGAGACCGAGCCCCTCCCCGGCGGCCTGGGTTTCGCGGAGGCGGCCGAGGAGCAGCGGCGACAGCGAGCCGACCAGGAACGCGAGCATCGTCATGCTGCCCACCGCCGACGCGCGGAACCGCGGGGCGATCACCTCGAAGAGCGCCGCGTGGGTGTTGGCCTCGTAGAGCCCGCGGAACAGGCCGAACACGGCCATCGCGACGCACGCGAGGACGAATCCATCCGCCCGGCCGAGCAGGAAGATCACCGGCGCGCCGAGGAGCATCGCGCCCGACATCAACTGCAGGCGGAAGACCGGCCGGGTCCCCGCGCGCCGGTCCGACAGCCAGCCCCCGAACAGGATCCCCGCCAGCGCCGCCGCGTGATGATACGACATCGCATATCCGCCGGCCTGTGCCAGCGTCAGGTCGAAACGCTCCTGGAGAAACACCGGGGCCCAGACGACGTAGGCGTTGTTGACGAAGACGATGGCGGTGAAGCCGGCCGTCAGCAGCAGCGCCGTCGGGGAATGGAACAGCACGCCCAGCGCCTGCAACGGAGGCACGTACCCGCCGGCGTCCGTCCGCGCCGCGGGCGGGGCGTCCAGAAGCCGCCAGGCCAGGATCAGGCCAAGCACGATCCCGCCGCCGCCGAAGACATAGAAGGCCGACCGCCAGCCCCATTGATCGGCAATGAAGCCGCCGAGGAAGCCGCTGACCATGACGCCGATATAGAGCGAGGCCTGGTGGATCGAAAGGGCGATGGACCTCGTCCGCGTGTGGTGCGCGGCGATCAGCGGGTAGGCCGCCGGGGCGTAGAAGGACTCGCCGCCCGCCGTGGCCACGCTGCGAAAGACAATCAGCGCCAGCACGCCGCCCGCCAGCCCCGTGCACATCGTCGCCACGCTCCAGAACAGGAGACTGCCGACAATGATCTTCTTCCGGTTCCAGACGTCGCCCAGGTAGCCGGCCACGGGCATCATCAGCGCCAGCATCGCGAACAATACGGTGCCCACGAGGCCGAGCTGGCTGTCCGACAGGCCCAGGTCGGTCTTGATCGCCGACAGCACGACGCCGTAGATCGCCCGGTCACCCTGATGGAAGAAGAACGCGAAGAAGAGCAGCGCGATCAGTTCCCACTTGTAGCGCGGGCGGCCCGGCGCCGGCCGCGACCGGCGGTCGCGGCTACAGGAGCCGGGGCCTTCGTCTGCGCCGTGTGCGCTCACACGTCCACATCCTTCGGCATGTGCTGGGCGGTGCAGCCACCGTCGACGACGAGGCGCGCTCCCGTGATGTTCGCCGCGCGGTCGGAGGCGAGGAACATCGCGGCCTCCGCGATGTCATCCGCCGTCGCCTCGCGGCCCAGCGGCACGTTGGCGCGCCGCCGCTTCACATGCGTCGCCGCCAGCTTCGCCCAGCGGTCGGTGTGGATGTAGCCCGGCGCCACCGTGTTCACGCGGATGCCGTGCGGGGCGAGATCGACCGCCATCGACAGCGTCAGCGCATCGATGCCGCCCTTGCTCGCGAGGTAGGCGACCCGCTTGTGGATCGCCCGCGTGGAGACGTTGGACCCGATGTGGACGATCGCGCCGCCGCCGGTCCGCTTCATCCACCGCGCCGCCAGCAGCGAAACGTGGAAGGTGCCCAGCAGGTTGACCCGCACGACCGACTCGAAGAACGGGAGGTCCGTGTCGAGGAAGCCGGGGCCGACGCCGAGGTGCGCGGCGTTGTTGACGAGCACATCCAGCCGCCTGGCCTGCGCCCGGATGGCGCGGAACATCGCCTCCACCCCGGCCGGGTCGCCGATGTCCGCCGGGGCCGCGAAGACCCGCCTCAGCCCGCGGCGATGCAGGCGCGCCACGGCGCGCGCGGCGCCTTCGGCGGTGCTGTCGTTGAGAAAGACGGTCGCGCCCTCCGCGGCGAACCGGGCCGCGATGCCCAGCCCCGTGTTCTTTCCCGCGCCGGTGACGAGAACGGTCTTCCTGGCGAATCGCATGGGCGTTACCTCGTGGGTTCGGCGCTGAGGCTAGGGCCGGACGACGGGAACCGCAATTGCCTTGTTTCGTCATTGCCATTCCATTTCTGGACACCCAGAATGGCGCCGTGGGCACGGGCATCGAGCGGGGACGGTCCGTCGCGGTCTGCATCGACACCCGCGACGGGGCCGGACGCAGCCGCCTGCACGGCGTGGCGCAATACGTGCGACGCCACGGCTGGCGCATGATGCTCGTCCGCCAGGGGGGTCGGGCCGCCGCGCAGGAGGTGGCCCGGCTCGCCCCGGACGGCATCGTCGCCTACATCGCGGATCGCTGGCTGCTGGAGACCGCGCGCCGCCTCCGCGTTCCGCTCGTCGACACGGCGCTCGGCGACGTGCCGGTTGGCCTGACCGTCAGCATCGACAACGACTCCGTGGCCCGGCTGGCGGCCGAGCATCTGGCGCAGGCCGGTCTCCGCCATTTCGGCTACTGCGGCGTCGCGGGGCGCACCGCCTCCGAACAGCGCCGTGCGAGCTTCGCCGCGGCGCTGTCCGGCGCGGCGGCCGGGACGGAGCCCGGCCCTCCAATTCCGCGCAACACCGGTTCCACGACATGGAGGGACGACCCCCGTGTCGCCCGCGGAGGCGCAGCGGGCGCCCCGGACGCCTGGCTGCCTGCCTTTTCGGAGCCCGTGGCGGAAGGGGAGTCCGGGTTGGGCCCGATGATGCGGTGGCTGCGGAAGCTGCCGAAGCCGATCGGGCTGCTGGTCTTCGACGACAAGCTGGGCGAGCGTGTGCTCACGGCGTGCCGCTGGGCGCGGCTGGCCGTGCCACAGCAGGTGGCGGTGATGGGCATCGGCGACGACGAACTCATGTGCGAGGTGAGCTGGCCGACCCTGTCCAGCGTGCGCCTCCCCACCCCGCAGCTCGGCTTCGAGGCCGCCCGGATGCTCGCCGCCGCGATGGCGAAAGGGAGGGTCCGGGCGCAGCATCTCAAGCTCCAGCCGATCGGCGTCGTCGCGCGCGGCTCGACCGACACGGTCGCCGTCGAGGATGCCCTCGTGCGCTCCGCCGTCCAGTTCATCCGCGCCGAGGCCGGCGGGCTGATCGGCTCCGAACAGGTCGCGGCGGCGCTGGCGGTCTCGCGGCGCACCCTGGACCGCCGCTTCGAGCGTGCGCTGGGCCGGACGGTCCGCGAGGAACTCGTCCGCGTGCGCATGCAGTCCGCCCGGACCCTCCTCGCCGACCGGTCCCGCCGGATCGCCGATGTGGCCCGCGCCTGCGGCTACGCCACACCGGCCTCCTTCAGCCGCGCCTTCCGCCGCCACTCCGCCCGCTGGCCGTCGGACTACCGGGATGACCTCCGGATCCTGTGAGCCCCGCGGCAGATGCAATGCATCACAGGCGCGGGAGAATTTTTGCGAGTCCGCTCAGGGGCACTGGCGGATACGGCGTCGTCGAGATCGAAGCTGGATTCGCCCGGGCGTACGACGAAAAGCCGGATCAGCCTCAAATCCGCGGACGCAATGCCACACGATGGGCCAGGGTTGTCTTCCCGCACAGGCGCGGGCCCAAAAGCGCCACCAGGAGCGACCGGACGCGCGCCTTTCGAAGCTCCGCCATGTGTCGGGGCCGGGGTATCTCCACCGCCCTTGTACCTTGAAACTTGGGACTTGGAGTCCGGATTTTCAAGGACGATTCACAGGGCTCAGGTCAGGGGCCCGACCGCCTCGGGAAGCATCCGCCCCGGCTCGGTGCGCCCCGGGGCGTCCGTCTCCCGTCGGACTCGGCGCATCCTTCTTCGGTTTGGGAGCGAACGCGGACCCGAAGTGGGAAAGGAAGAACATCTTCTCCCTGGCACGCCACGTATCGCCGGGTTCCGCAAGCATGGGGCGCATGCAGGTGGTCATCTGCAATGTCGCGGCCGCAAGGATGACGAACCACAGCTTGATTCCGAGCTGGCGCTGGAAGAGAGGGTTCGTTCGCAGCCTCCCGACGTACCGGGCGGCGAATGCCGTCGCGATGAGCCAGACCGTGAGGGTCAAGAACACCATGAAGGGGAGGCTCTCGGTGGACACCGCAAAGAGCCAGGCCACCGGCGCCAGACCCACAAGAAGCAGTCCGCTCATGGCGAGGCAGGAGCATCCCATCATGAACGTCTGAGAAAGCGACAGGGGCGATCCGCCCACACTTGCGAAAATGTAGAGGCTCGGAAAACACAGGAACAGGGAGCCTGCCGCCACGAGGGGCACCTTCACCGCATCCATGGCCGCGACCGCCGGACCCTGGAACATGCCCATCGCCGCCCCGAAGATCGCATGGCAGACGATCGCCGAAACCAGCAATACCGCGGATGACCGGACGAGGTCCTTTCCGGCCGCCAAGGTCGCGGTGAGCCTGTGCGGGCTCTTGAGCAATGCTGCAACCATGTTCCCCACCGGGGGCTCATCCTCGCCGGACGACCCGGGGAGCGGGGGCGGACTCAGGG
>CAYXFW010000027.1:0-8885 GCA_964464305.1 uncultured Verrucomicrobiota bacterium | reverse complement strand
CCATCATGGCACACCTCCGGAACTCCCCCCTTGCAGGAGGAACGGCACCACCTCGGTCAGTATGAATTCGTAGAAGTTGCGGTCAAGGCAGTCGGGGCGCATGAAGGAAACGGGATAGAACGGGCTCCCGATGAACGGCCTGAGAATCCAGGACATCTGGCATCCCACGAAGGCGTAGGCGGCCAACCAGAGAGCGAAGAGCCCGCCCGCATTGCACCGCCCCGCCACCACTCGACGGAGACCTTTCAGCAGGGCGGCATTGCCCGACACCCCGGCCAAACCCAGGATGAGGATGTGGGTCATGAGAATCGCATTGTGGGCATACTGCAATTCCGCATCGGTCCCCTCATAGGCAACTCCGGACAGCAGGAAGAACAGGGCCACAGGAACGAGGCCGAGGAGAATCCAGCATCCGATCGTCATGGATGCAAAGACGACGAAGACCGTCGAGCGAAACGAAAGGCCGGATCCGAGGATGCAGGCGGTCATCCAGTTGAAGGCGGCGACGATGGAGGTTGTCCCCAGAAAGAGCAGGGGCAGCTTGACGGCCACATAGGCGGCCAACCGCGGAGATCTCCACCCGGCGAGGACGGCGCCGTACAAGCCGCAGACGGCCACGACAAATGCAATCAGGCTGAGCAGATCCCCGGAACCCAGGCGACGCTCGCGCAGTGCATCCCAGAACCGGTCTCTATCGTGCAGCAGTACCCAAGGGAGAAGTTTCATGGACCTCTGCAGTTGAAGATCAGGCCGGCGAGAAACCCGGCGAGGGCGCGGACGATCAGCGGTTCGGCCATTCCCGTCGAGACTCCGGTGAGACGGCCGGCGATCAGGGTGAGGCCGAGGGTCAGGACGCTCAACAGGACCGCCAGCACGATCAGCGCCCGGGGCCGGCGGCGGCCCGTAGCCCAGGCGGCCAGCAACGGCGGAACGGTGAGAACGACCGGCGCAAGGATCGCGTTGTCCTGCGGGACGCGCAGGCGGCCGACGATCATCAGCGCGGCCTCGACCGCAAGCGAAAGGGCCACGTAGACCAGCGCAAGAACCCAGGGTTTGTGCATCCGATTCATCCTGCTTTCAATCCGGCACCGCGCCGGGGTGGGAGGCAACATGGGCGCCGAGGCGGTTGCCGCGCCGGGCGGCTTCGACGGGATCGCCGGTGCGCAGGTGGTGGGCCAGGAACGCCGCGCTGAAGGCGTCCCCGGCGCCGACGGTGTCGACGACCACGACGCGCTCGCCGGGGATGTCGACGCGGCGTCCGCCGGCGTGGACCGAGCACCCGTCGGGTCCCTTGGTCACCAGGAGCACGCGGATGCCGAAGCCGGCGGCCAGCTTCGCGGCGAGAACGTTCTCCGGCAGTGCCGCCCCGAAGAGCCGCGCGCCGACGAGCGGCGCCTCGTCCGCGTTGAGCTTCACGACGGTGCTGAAGGCCAGCGAGGCCCCGAGAATTTCCGCCGGATAGAAGTCGCGACGGATGTTCACGTCGTAGAAGACCTCGCGCGGACGGACGGCGTCCAGCAGGCGCATCAGCGACCGCCGCGAGACCTCCCCGCGCTGGGCCAGCGTGCCGAAGCAGATCGCATCCGGCGGCCGCGCTGCGAGCGTGGCGAGAAGGGCGTCATCCGCCTCGATGAAGTCGTACGCCGGATCCTCGGCAAACGTGTACGTGGCCACGCCGTCGCCCGCCAAGTTCACCCGCGCCCAGCCGGTCGGATGGACGGGATCGGTCTGCACCTGCGCATCGTCCACGTCGAGACGCCGCATTTCGCGCCGCGAGGCCTCCCCGCGCGCATCGGCGCCCACGCGCGTCAGGATGGACGACGCGCACCCGAGTTTCGCCAGGTGTGCCGCCACGTTGAACGGCGCCCCGCCGATGTGCTCCTGCCCGAGGATCAGGTCCCAGAGCACCTCGCCGGCCGCCAGCACGCGAATCGCCGGATCGTTCATGTCCCCACGCTATCCCGATCCCGCGCGGGGCGCAATGCGGGCCCGGTCCGCGACGGGCGCATCTTCCAAGGGTTGGAACCCCGGCCTGCGATCGCGTCCAACCCTTGGACGCGCCGGAGGGCTACGGCGTACGAATCCGGATCTTGCGGTAGCCGGCCTCGTCCTGGTGGTCGGTGAGCATGATGTGGCCCTCGATCTTCGTACCGAAATCGGCGTACTTGGCGAATTTGCTCTGCGCGACGGCGGCCTTGACGCGCTCGCTGCCGAGCTCGTACTCGAGCACCTTCGCCCCGTTCAGCCAGTGTTCGACCTGCAGGCCCTTGACCACGATCCGCGAAGCGTTCCATTCGCCCGCGGGCTTGAGCGGCTTGTCGGCGGAGGGCGCGAGCACCTCGTAGAACGAGGCGGTCGTGCTCTTGGCCGGCAGCGTCGACCACTTGCCGCTGTTGTCGTCCAGCATCTGGTACTCGAGACCGGGCGCGGCAGGGCGCGACTCCGTGACGAGGTACTTCACACCGTTGTTCCCGTCCCTGGCGACGCGCCATTCCCACTCGAGTTCGAAATCGCCGTATTTCTTCTCTGTGACGATGTCGCCGCCCTTCACGCCGGCGAGTTTCCTGAGGACGCCGTCCTCGACCTTCCATCCCTCGCCGATCGGCCCCTTGCCGCCGTACGTGCGCCAGCCGGCGAGCGTCCTCCCGTCGAAGAGCGACTGCCAGCCGTCGTCCGCCGCGACCCCCGCCTGCACGCCAACCGCGATCGCCACCGCCGCCATCCATATCCGCTTCATGCGACTTCCTCCCGTGCCCGTCCCCGGGCCGATGTGCCGGCCACTCTCGTCCTGTGCGGCCCGGAGGTCAAGGTTTCGACGCCGTCAAAATGAATGGCACGCGGCGCGCGAACGTGAGATACTGCGTCAGAATCCTTTGGCGGTGCCATCGCCCGCCATCGATACGGCACGGAAGCGGAAGGACGGGGCGCCGGATGAAACCGTACGCGGAGGATGAGCGGGGGACGGGGTGGGTCTTCCTCCTGGTTTTCGTCGTCTTCGCTGTCGGCGTCATCGCCTCGGGCGTCGTGGTCTACCGGAACTACGAGCACAGCTATCGCGCCGAGGTGGAACGCCAGTTGTCCGCCGTTGCGGAATTGAAGGTTCGGGAATTGGCGCAGTGGCGCAGGGCGCGACTGGGGGACGGCCGCATCTTTTTCCGGAATGAAGCCTTCTCCGATGCGGTGCGGCGCGTCTCGGCTGCGCCGGAGGACGCGGACGCGCGTCGTCATCTGCAGGCCTGGGTCCGCGGGGTTCTGCAGAGCGGCCATTACGATCGCGCGCGCCTGCTGGATCCCCGGGGCGCAACCCTCTTCGCGATTCCTTCCGACCTGCCTCCCGTATCGGGCATCGTTTCAAACCGCCTCCCCGAAGTTCTGAACTCGGGCCAGGTGACGGTGCAGGACTTCTACCGCTGCGAACACGACCAGCGGCCCTACCTGTCGCTGATGGTTCCGGTGCTCGATCCGGAGTCCGGCTCGCAGCCGCTGGGCGTGCTCGTCCTCCGCGTGGATCCGGAAAGCTATCTCTACCCCTACCTCAAGCGCTGGCCGACGCCGAGCCTGACGGCAGAAACGCTGCTCGTCCGCCGGGAGGGCAACGAGACCGCCTTCCTCAACGAACTGCGGTTCCAGACGAATACCGCGCTGCGCCTGCGCATGCCGTTGGACCGTCCCCTGCTGCCCGCGGCGTTGGCCGCCCTGGGGCGGGAAGGCGTCATCGACGGCACGGACTACCGGGGCGTGCCGGTGGTGGCGGCCCTGCGCACCGTCCCCGACTCGCCGTGGTTCCTGGTCGCCCGCATGGACGCCGACGAGGTCTACCGGCCCTTGCGCGAACGGCTCTGGATCGTGATCGCGATGGTCGCCCTGCTGCTCAGGGCGGACGCATCTTAATCCTTGGCCATGGACGGGCGGGTTGCTGAGACCGGAGGGCGGACCGAAGCGGCGCGTTCAGTGCGGGAGCGCTGGATGATGAGGTCGGCATACTGCTGGGTCAGGGAAAGGAAGCGGCGGTAGCCGGCGATGGCGCTGCGTAGGCCGGCGATCTCGGCCTTGGGGACGTAACGAACGCGGTTGCGACCGTGCTGCCACGTCTGGTGGTTGAAGTACGGGCCGGAACCCATGCGGCAGAGCGTGCCGCGCTCCATGGACCGGATCTGGGCGATTTCCTTCAGAAGAGCTTGCGGAGTTTTCATACCGGGAATATATATGTGGCTATATATGAATACAACCCCCGTCGCGTCCACCCCCCGCACCCTGCCCGAGCATTTCCGAACCTTGGTCGATCCCCGGATCAACCGGACCCGGCGGCACGAACTGACCGACATCCTGGTGATTGCCATCTGCACCTTGCTGTGCGGGGGCGAGGGCTTCTATGACATGGAGGACTTTGGCAAAGCCAAGGAGGCGTGGTTCCGCACCTTTCTGAGCCTGCCGCACGGGATTCCCGCCCATGACACCTTCAATCGGGTTCTCTCGGCACTGAATCCGGCCGGGTTTCTGGAGTGTTTCCTGGCCTGGACCCAGAGCCTTCGCCAGGCGGTCAGCGAGGAGATCGTGGCGATGGACGGCAAGGCGCTTCGCCGCGCCATGAACGCGGGCGGCATGCCCTACATGGTCAGCGCGTGGGCTGTGCGCAACGGCTTGGTGCTCGGACAGGTACGGGTCGACGAGAAATCCAACGAGATCACGGCGGTCCCGAAACTGCTTCGGGCTCTGGACCTTGCCGGATGCATCGTGACGCTGGACGCCATGGGCTGCCAGAAACGCATTGCCCGCGAGATCATCGAGGCCGATGCCGACTATGTGCTGGCACTCAAGGGCAACCAGGAGACGGTCCACGAGGAGGTCCGAACCTACCTCGACGACGCCATCCTTCAGGCCCCGACCGAACTGGCCTACACCCAAACCGTCGAGAAGGACCATGGCCGGATCGAGACGCGACGTTGCTGGCAAAGCGAACGGCTGGGCTGGTTCGCTGACCGGGCCAAGTGGGAGAGCTTGCGCAGTGTCGGCGTCGTCGAATCGGTGCGCGAGATCAAGGGCCAAACCACAACCGAGCGGCGGTACTTCCTCAGCAGTCTTGGACTCGACGCCCCGCGTTTTGCCCGTGCCGTGCGCTCTCACTGGGGGGTGGAGAATCAACTTCACTGGGTCCTCGACGTGCAGTTCGGCGAGGACCAAAGCCGCGCCCGCAGCCGCCATGCCGCCGAAAACCTCGCCACCCTGCGCCGTCTAGCCCTCAATCTCCTCAGACGCGATACCACCAAGAAGCGCGGCATCCGGGGCAAACAGAAAAACGCCGGTTGGGACCACCGCTACCTCCTCAGCCTCCTGGGGCTTTAGATGCGTCCGCCCTGCCCTGCTGCTCTTCGGCGCGGGGACCGGCGTCGGACTGGCCTGGCGGCAACAGCGCGCCCGTTTCTACCGGGAGCAATACGAACTGGCCGAGGCGTCGCGCGCCTCGGAACTCCGGTACCGCCGGCTTTTCGAGTCGGCCAAGGACGGCATCCTGATCCTCGATGCCGGGACGGGGACCATCGTGGACGCGAACCCCTTCCTGATCGGGTTGCTGGGATATGCCCGGGAGGCGTTCCTCGGCAAGAAGGTCTGGGAGCTGGGCTTCTTCCGGGACATCGTCGCCAACGAGGAGAAGTTCGCCGAACTGCAAGCGCAGGAGTACGTGCGCTACGATGATCTTCCGCTGGAAACCGCCGACGGGCGCCGGATCGACGTGGAGTTCGTCAGCAACGTCTACCTCGTAAGCCGCAGCAAGGTGATCCAGTGCAACATCCGCGACATCAGCGCGCGCAAGCAGGCGCATGAGGCCTTGATTCAGAGCGAGAAGCGGTTTCGCTCCCTGGCCGTTTCCACGTCGCAGATCATCTGGAACACGGACGGCCAGGGTCAGGTCTGCGGCCTCATGCCCAGTTTTCAGGAATACACCGGCCAGGGCGAGGAGGAGATTCAGGGTTCCGGCTGGGTCTCGGCACTGCACCCGGACGACGTCGCGCGCACGACCGCGGTCTGGCTGGATGCCGTCCGGACCCGGACGGGCTACCGGACCGAATACCGCCTGCGCCGGCACGACGGGGTCTACCGCCACTTCATCGCGCGGGGCGCGCCCGTGGTGTCGGACGACGGCCGCATCGTGGAATGGATCGGCACTTGCACCGACATCACCGCCCGCAAGGAGGCGGAGGCGGCGCTGGAGGAGCGTTCGGTGGAATTGCAGGAGAGGAATGCCGAACTGGAGCGCTTCCTCTACACCGCCTCCCACGACCTGAAGAGCCCGGTCGTGACGATCCGGACCTTCCTCGATTACCTGGAGCAGGACGTCTCCGTCGCCAAGGCCGAGCGGATCGCCAAGGACATGCAGTTCATCCGCGCCGCGGCCGACAAGATGGCGCGTCTGCTCGACGAGATCCTGGAGCTGTCGCGCATCGGCCGCGTCGTCGGCCCGCCCGTACGGGTTCCGCTCCGCGCCCTGGTGGATGAAGCCCTCGCCGCCGTGGCCGGGAATGTGGCCGCGCGGGGGGTGCGGACGAAGGTGGACGACCGCGGCGTGACGCTCCATGGCGACCGGCTCCGGCTGGCAGCCATCTGGCAGAACCTTGTGGAAAACGCCGTGAAGTTCATGGGCGGCCAGGCCGAACCCTGTATCGAGATCGGCGTGGAACTGCGAGACGACGAGACGGTGTTCTTCGTGCGCGACAACGGCGCCGGCATCGACCCCCGCTTCCATACAAAAGTATTCGGCCTGTTCGAGAGACTCGACCCGAAGTCGGAGGGCACGGGCATCGGCCTGACCATCGTGAAGCGGATCGTCGAGATGTACGGCGGGCGTCTTTGGCTGGAGTCCGCGGGACTGGGTCAGGGCGCATGTTTCCTCTTCACGCTGCCGGGAGCGATCGACAACCCCAAGGAAGGAAGACCACGATGAACGGCGAACCGATTGTCATCCTGCTGGTGGAAGACGACGAAGCCCACGCGGAGATCGTACGGCGCAACTTCGAGGCCTCCCGTATGGCCAACCGCCTGATCCACGTCACCGACGGCCAGGCGGCGCTGGACTATCTCTACCGGCGCAACGGCTACAGCGATCCCGGGGAATCGCCGCGGCCGGGCATCGTCCTGCTCGATCTGCGTCTGCCGAAGGTGGACGGCCTGGATGTGTTGAAGACCATCAAGGCCGATCCCGATCTCGGCCGGATCCCGGTGGTGATCCTCACCACCTCGAAGGCCGAGGCGGATGTGATCCATGCCTACGGCCACCACGCCAACAGTTATCTGGTGAAGCCGGTCGATTTCTCGCACTTCACCCAGTTGATGGAGACCTTCGGCTACTACTGGCTGGCATGGAATCAATTTCCGCACCAGCCGCCCGTGTGACCCCATGAGCACCCAGCGCCCCAGCCTCCTGATCGTAGAAGACGAGGCGGCCCATGTGGAAGCCATCCGCCGCGCGTATGAAGACGCCGGCGTCGAGGTCGAGATCTGGAGCGTGGAAACCCTTCGCGAGTTCCGCGCGAGCATTCAGGAGCGCCGGCCGGATCTGGCGCTGATCGACCTGAACCTCCCGGACGGACGCGCGGTGGAGGCGCTCACCCACCCGCCGGAGGACGCGCCCTTCCCCGTCCTTGTGATGACGGCGTTCGGCAACCAGCAAACCGTGGTGGAGGTGATAAAGGCCGGGGCGCTCGATTACGTCGTCAAATCGCCCGCCGCCTTCGCCACCATGCCGCGCACCGTGGAGCACGCCCTGCGCGAATGGGGCCTGTTGCAAAAACACAAGCAGGCGGAGGACCGGCTGCGGGCGAGCGAGGAGAAGTTCCGGGCCATCGCCAACTACACGGTGGACTGGGAGTCCTGGTTTGGGGTGGACGGAAAGTACCTCTGGGTCAATCCCTCGGTGGAGCGATTCACGGGGTATTCGGCGGAGGAAGTCCTGGCGATGCCGGACTTCATTTCGGTCCTGATTGCCGAGGAAGACTGGGATGAGTTCACGCGGCGCTTCCAAGAGGCCCTGCGTGGCAGCCAGGGCAAGGACTTCGAGTTCCGCTATCTCCACAAGAACGGCGGCAAGTTCTGGCTGAGCGTCTCCTGGCGGCCGATCTTCGACGCACACGGCAACTCTCTGGGTGTGCGTGCCAGCGGCCGCGACATCACCGCGCGCAAGAGGACGGACGAATACCGGGAGATGGGCCGGACCTCCCTGCAAATCCTCAACGAGCCCGGGGATCTGCAGTCCTCGATTCATCGCGTTCTTGCCGAGATGAAGATGCGCACCGGGGCCGATGCCGTGGGCATCCGCCTGCAGGAGGGGGATGATTTCCCGTATCTTGCCCAGAGCGGGTTCTCTGCCGACTTCCTGCAAACCGAGAACACGCTGGTCGCGCGCGGCGCGGATGGCGGGCTCTGCCGGGACAGCGACGGACACATCAAGTTGGAATGCACCTGCGGCCTGGTCATATCCGGCAAGACCGACCCGGCCAATCCGCTCTTCACGCCGGGAGGGAGCTTCTGGACCAACGACTCCTTCCCGCTACTCGATCTCCCGCCGGATCAGGATCCCAGGTTCCGCCCGCGCAACGAGTGTACCCATCAGGGCTATGCCTCCGTGGCCCTCGTTCCCATTCGAAACAAGGACCGGATCGTCGGCCTGATCCATCTCAACGACCGTCGCAAGGGGTTCTTCACGTTGGAAGAAGTGGAGCTGCTCGAGGGAATTGCGTCGCACCTCGGCGAAGTACTGATGCGCAGACGGGCGGAAGATGCCCTGCGCGAATCGCAGGGGATTCTCCAAGCCGTTCTGAACTCCATCCCGGTGCGGGTGTTCTGGAAGGATCGGAACCTGGTGTTCCTCGGCTGCAACGCGCCCTTCGCCC
>CAYXFW010000026.1:0-13504 GCA_964464305.1 uncultured Verrucomicrobiota bacterium | reverse complement strand
TAGATCCCCTCGCTGCCGCGCTGGGAATAGGTGCCGATGTACACCGTCTGGGCCGCGCCGGCCGTCCATGCCGTCGCCGCCACGATCCACGCAACCAAGCCCGCCCGTATCCATCGATGCATGACGATCTCCTTCGAGGGCTGTTCACGGCCCGCGCGCAGAATAGCCGCAAGAGGCCGGCGAAGGAACAGCATTCGAGGTGGACGCGGGGCGGGGGGGCCCGGTGCCCTTGACGACGAGGCTTCCGTGCGGCAGGTTTTGATTCAGAAGATCGGAGACTCCATGCGAGCCTTGGTCGCGATTCTGGCGGTGGGAGCGGCTGTGATTTCCAACCCTTGGACGTCCGTCGCGCAGGACGTCCAAGGGTTGGACGCCGCGCGGGCCGCGGTGGTGGGGGAGGCGAGGGAGATCCCCGCACCGGGTGCGGTGGGATTGCTGAGCGTCTTCGGACCGCGGGCCGCGCCGCTCTTCGCGGGCCGGCGCGGCGAGGTGCTGGGCGCGGCCGCGGCCGTGGGTCTGGCCGGGCGCGGACGGGTCGTCGCCTTCGCGCATGACGGATATCTCACGACCGCGGCGCGCGACGCGTCCGTCGGCGGACTGGTCGAGCGCAGCCTCCGGTGGTCCGCCGGGACCGACGGAACGTCGCCGGTCGCCCTCGCCGTGCGTTCGGGCGGGGGGCTCAAGGAATGGCTCGCGAAGCGCGGCTTCGCGGCCACGGATCTCACCGCGACTTCGCTGAGCTCGGCGCGGGCGGTGATCGTCGTCGGCCGTTCGATCGACGAGTCCCTGATGGAGCCGCTCCGCGCCTTCGTCGAAAAGGGCGGGGGCCTCGTGATCGGTGAGACCGCGTGGTCGTGGCGGAACGGGGGCCCGGAGGTGCGGAGCCATCCGGTCAACCGGCTCTGCGCGCCGTGGGGGATCCTGTGGACCGACGGCATCGTCGAGGGAACCGCCGGCAAGGCCTTTCGCACCGGCGCGGCCCCGTTGTGCCACGCGGGCACGGCGCTGGCGCTGGCGACGGGCGCGACCGCGAAGCCGTCGAAGCAGGATCTTAAGCAGGCGGGCGTAACGCTGGGCGACGCGTCCGGCTGGCTCCCGGCGGGCGATGTGCTGCTGCGTCCGCGTCTCACAAAGGCCGTGGCCTCGCTCGAAACGCCATACCCCGCTGCGGGGAAGCCGGTGCGGCCGGCGGAGGTCCTGCGGCGCGTCGCGACGGCGATGAGCACGGTGGCGGCGATGGAGGCGGCGGCCGATGCGGTCAGGGCGCATCCGACCGCCGCATGGTTCCCCGGTGCGGTCGCACCCTCCGCGGCGCGCATGTCGCGCGAACTCGTTCTCGACCTGCGCAAGCCCGGCTGGGCCTCGACCGGCCTCTATGCGGCGCCCGGCGAGCGCATCGCCGTGACCGTGCCCGGGGACCTGGCGTCCCGGAGACTGCGCGTGCGGATTGGCGCGCACAGCGACCGGCTGTGGCATCTCGACTCGTGGAAGCGATGTCCCGACATCACGCGCACCTTCCCGGTGACCGCGGCGAGGACGGCGGCGGCGAATGCGTTCGGCGGACTGGTCTACATCGAGTCGCCCGGCGGCGTCGGCGACGGCGCGTCGCACGTGGGGATCGGCGGCGCGGTCGAGGCCCCGTTGTTCGTCCGCGGCCGGACGACCGCCGGCGAGTGGAAGGCCCTGCGCGACCGGCCTGCGCCGTGGGGCGAGCTGGCGACGGACCGTGTCATCCTCACCGTCCCGTCCGACCGGCTCCGCACGCTGGACGACCCCGGGCCGCTGCTGGAGGTGTGGGACCGCATCCTGGACGCCGACGCCGACCTCGCCGGGATTCCTCGCGCGCGCGAGCGGCCCGAACGCATCGTGCCGGATGTCCAGATCAGCGCCGGCTACATGCATTCCGGGTATCCGATCATGACATTGGACGACCAGTACGACATCCTGGTCAGCCGCGACGCGCTTCTGAAGGGCCAGTGGGGCCTCTTTCACGAGGTCGGCCACAATCACCAGCAGCGCGACTGGACCTTCGACGGCGCAGGGGAGGTGACCGTGAACCTCTTCTCGCTCTACGTCCTGGAGACCGTCTGCGGGAAGCCGGCCATCGCGGGCCACGATGCCATCGCCCCCGCGGCGCGCGCGAGGGCGTGGGCACGGTATGCCGCCGCAGGCCGGAAATTCGACGACTGGAAGAAGGATCCGTTTCTGGCGCTCCACATGTACGCCCAGCTTCGCGAGGCGTTTGGGTGGGACGCTTTCAAGAAGGTCTTCGCGGCCTACCGCGACCTTCCGGCCGGCGAGCGCCCGCGCAGCGACGGCGAACGGCGCGACCAGTGGATGGTCCGCTTCTCGCGTGCTGTCGGGCGCAACCTCGGCCCGTTCTTCGAAGCGTGGGGCGTGCCGACCTCGCACGCCGCACGCGACTCGATTGCCTCGCTCCCCGCTTGGATGCCGGACGGGTGGCCGCCGACCGCGCCCGCCGGCGGGGGGTGAGCGGAGGTCCGAAGTCCGAAGTCCGAGGTCCGAGCTTGAGACTTGAAACTTGAAACTCCCTCTTCCCTGACACCTGAACCCTGACACCCGGCACCGCTTTCAGATCCCCCGGGCATCACCCCCGGGCTTCGCCTTGCATTGAGCTCGGACATGAGGGAACCTGCCTGCCGATCGTCCGAGGACGGGCTATGGGGACTGCAGGGGAGGACGGGGACATGATCGCTGAGGAAACCCAGGGCGGGCCGCGTCACACATGGAGTTTTTTTCGGGCCGGAGGGGTGGACCAGGTGGTCCTTCGTGACGGGGCCGATCTGGCCAGTCTGGCGCAGCTCGACCAGAAGCTCTGGGTGGCGCTCACGCTGCCGGCCTCGGGGGTGGAGTTCGATCCTCGGACGCTGGCACTGCTGGATACGGACGGGGATGGACGCATCCGTCCTCCCGAGATTCTGGCCGCTGTGGCGTGGGCCAAGGGCGCGTTCAAGGATCTCGGCGGGCTGGTGAAGGGCGGCGATTCGGTTTCGCTTGCAGCCATCCAGGATCCCGAGCTCCTCGCCGGCGCGACACGGATTCTCGTCAATCTCGGCCGGCCTGACGCGACGGCCATCACGCTCGACGACGTTTCCAGCCAGGAGCGGATCTTTGCCGGGACCACTCTCAATGGCGACGGCATTGTTCCTGCGGACGCCGCGGACGACGAGGCCACGCGCGCGGCCATCCGCGACATTCTCGCGACCGTCGGCGCCCTGACCGATCGCAGCGGGAGGCCGGGCGTCGACCAAGTCAACCTCGATGCCTTTTTCGACCAGGCGGGGGCGTATGTGGCGTGGGCGGGCCAGGCCGTTGCGGACTCCGCCTTCCTGCCCCTCGGCCCCGACGGCACGGGTCCGGCCGTGGCCGCAGTGCAGGCGGTGAAGACGAAGATCGACGACTACTTCGCGCGCTGCCGGCTGGCCGCGTTCGATCCGCGCGCGCAGGCGGCGATGAACCGTGAGGAGAGCGAGTACCTCGCCCTTTCGGCGAAGGATCTCACGATCGCCTCCGGCGAGATCGCGGTCTTCCCGATCGCGCGCGTCGCGGGCGGGCGGCCGCTTCCGCTCGACGGCGGCGTGAATCCGGCGTGGGCTGCGGCCGTGGCCGCGCTGTCGGTGCAAGTCGTGGCCCCGCTCCTGGGCGAAGGTCGAACCTCGCTGACCGAGGACGAGTGGGCGGCCATTCAGGAGACGCTCGCGCCCTTTTCCGTGTGGACCGCCGCCAAGCCTGTGACCGTCGTCGAGCCGCTCGGCGAGGCGCGCCTGCGCGAGCTGGTCGGGTCTCCGGCCCGGGCGCGGATCGCCGAACTGATCGCGCGGGATGCCGCGCTCGCGGGGGAGAATGCGCGGATCGAAGCCGTCGGCAAGCTCGTGCTGTTTCAGCGCGACCTGTTCCGCCTGCTGACCAACACCGTCAGCTTCGCGAGCTTCTACGGCCGCAAGGGCGCGGCGTTCCAGGCCGGCACGCTGTACCTCGACGCGCGCGAGTGCAGCCTCTGCATCGAGGTCGCCGACGCGGCCAAGCACGCCGCGCTGGCGGGGCAATCCGGCGCATTTCTGGCCTACTGCGATCTCTCGCGCGCCGGCGGCGCACGGAAGTCCATCGTGGCGGTGGTGACGGATGGCGATTCCGAGACGCTGACTGTCGGACGCAACGGTGTCTTCTACGACCGGTCGGGGCTCGACTGGGATGCGACGATCGCGAAGGTGGTCTCGAACCCGATCAGCGTGCGCGAGGCCTTCTGGATGCCCTACCGGAAGCTGATCCGGTTCGTCGAGGAACAGATCGCGAAGCGGGCTCAGGCCGCCGACGCCGCGTCGACCGCGAAGATGTCCGGCGTGGCCGCGGCCGCGGTCGCCCCCGCCCCGCCCGTCGCCGTCCCGCCGAAGAAGATCGATCTCGGGACCATCGCGCTGATCGGCACGGCGATCGGCGGCATCAGCGCGCTGGTCGGCGGGTTTCTCCAGGCGTTGTTCGGCCTGGGCATCTGGCTGCCGCTCGGCGTGCTGGGCGTCATCCTGCTGATCTCCGGTCCCTCGATGGCCATCGCGGCGCTCAAGCTGCGCCTGCGCAATCTCGGGCCGATTCTCGATGCCAACGGCTGGGCCGTGAATATCCGGGCGCGGCTCAACATCCCGTTCGGCGCCACGATGACGAGGCTTGCCCGGCTGCCGCAGGGCGCGGGCCGGTCGGCCGCGGATCCGTTCGAGGAGAAGCGGCGCCCGTGGAAGCTATGGCTGGTGCTGGCGGTTCTCGCGGCGCTCGGCTACGCTTGGTGGATCGGGAGGCTGGACTCGTACCTGCCGGAGGCGGCCCGTCGGGTTCCGGCCGCGGTTCCGCAGGTTCCGGCGCCGCCGGCGCCGTGATTCGAGGCCGGTGGCCACGAGGAATGCCCGGTGCATGTCGCGCCGGGGACGAGTCGCCGATCGGCGGTCTGGGTATGAAGTCTTAGGCGGGGAAACGCAATCGAAAAGGACAACGATGAAGACGATGAACCGGTGGTGGCTGGCGGCGGTGGCGGGCGTGCTGGTGGCGACGGCGGCGCCGACCGACGCGAGGGCCGAACTGCGGATCGGCGCCGGCGTGAATTACTGGGTGATGCTCGATGACATCGAGGTCGACGACATCGATGAGAGCGGGTTTTCGTATCTGGCCACCCTGCAGCTCCGGGGCGACCTGCTCGGGTTGGGCGTCGACGTGGAACTGATGCCCGACCGGTTCGGCGAGGATATGTACTCGGGACAGGCCTACCTGATCGTCGGGAAGGGCATCTACGGCGCCGCGGGCATCGGCATCGACAGTGTCGACGGCGAGTTCGCGGACGATCCGTTTTTCAGCCTGCGCCTCGGGCTGGACTTCGAGCTCCTGACCGGCCTGCACCTGGACATCTCGGCGAACTACCGGTTCAACGAGAAGACGAACCTCGGCGACCTGCAGGACACCATCGACACGGACACGATCTTTCTGGGCGCGGCCCTTCGACTCGCCTTCTGACGGCGGCGATCCAGGGGCGCGGGCCCGGAATGCGGGAGGAGACGACCATGAGAAGAATCCTGAACTGCGGATGTGTGGGTGCGATCGCCGCCCTGCTGGCGTGCGGCGGCTGCGGAGGCGGCGACGATGGAGACGCAGCCGCCCCCGACCCGGCGGCGTCGGGGGCCGAGGCCAGCGCCTTCGCCGAGGTCACGCCGTCCGGGCTTGCCGCGGACGTGTTCACGATCATGGGGCGCGGAACCGTGCTGGTACTCAACTGCGATGGCGTTGCCGGGGCCGTGTCGTACACGTTTGTGACCAGCATGGGTAACGCCCAGACCGTCGCGGATCCGGAAGTGACCTTCGATGTGGGGGCGGCTCCGCCGGCCGGGTCGACGTTCTCGGTCTTCGCGACGAACGGGGACGAAGTGAACACCCGGATCGCCAACGCGACCATCAATTAGCGGGGTAACCTTACGGCCACGGGATCGGCTCGCAGAGGGCCTTGAGATTCTCCACGGGCGTGCCCGCGGGGATCTCGCAGCCGGCGCCGGCCATGAACGGCGTGCCGGCCCGATCCAGGCAGCGGCGGATGCCTTCGCGAATGGAGGCGGGTGTCGCGCGGAGCACCGCGCCGGCGGGATCGAGATTGCCGGCGAGCGTAACCCGCGGGCCCAGGGCGGCGCGCGCCGCGGCAAGATCGACGGCGTGGTCGATGTCGAGGATGTCGACTCCGAGCGACGCGATGCCGGGAAGCAGGTGGGTGATGTTTCCGCAGATGTGCAGGCGGATGCGCGCCCCGGCGGTCCGTACCGCATCGACGAGCTGTTTCTCGCGCGGCAGGATCAGGGCTTCGTACGTCTCCGGCGCCACTTGGCTGGCGATGGCGTCGCCGATGCCGACCGTATCCGCCCCCGCGTCGATCTGCGCGCGGGCGAAATCGATCCCCGTCTGCACGCAGCGGTCCATGAGTTCGGCCGCGTAGGCAGGGTCGTCCATCAGGTCGATGAGAAAATTCATGGTGTCGCGCAAGTCGGCGGCCTCGGCGGCGGGGCCCTCGATCCAACCGAGGATCGAATGGCGGCCGCCGTCCTGCGCGCGGTAGGCCCGGCAGGCATCGACGCGGTCGCGCATGCGCGTGGCAATCAGCGGATCGGGGCGGGGCAGGGCGTCCAGATTTCGGTCCTCGGCCAGCGGATGGGTGGAACGCGGCACACCGTCGCGGACGAACTCGACGACGCCCCCGAAGCCCTGCGTTTCACGGTACGGATCGGAGATGCAACTGACCTGGTCGAAATCGAAGGCCTCCGCACACGCAAGGTTCGCCCGCACCAGCACGCGATGGTCCGAGGCAAACTCGCCGTAGTTCGAGCCGATGAACTCGGCCGCGAACTGCATCAGGATCGGAAGCCGCGGCACCACGTCCGGCCGCCTCCCCTCCAGCGCCGCCATGTACCGCTCCCGTCCGTTCATCCCGAGGCCCTCCGGTTTCGACACGCCCGATCCTAGCCTCCCCCCGTCCCGTGCGCCAGCTCCCGGAACTTGAAACCTGAAACTTGGGACTTGAGACTCCCCCGTCCCCCGATCCCCGCCGAAGCGCACGGGTTGGCAACGCGCGCAAGCCTCGATCACGCGCGGATGCGGCCGCGGCCGTGCGAAAGCCTCTCGAAGCAACCTGCGTGGGTTTCCAAACGTCGGCAGGCGAGGATTTGGGCCTCCCTTCGCTCTTGTCGCAAGCCCGGCGGTGTGCGACAATCTTGTATCGTGAAACCGTTGCTGGCCGCGCTCGCGCAGATCAATGTGACGGTGGGTGCGCTGATTCCGAATGCCGACAAGGTCATCCGCGTCGCATCGGAGGCGTGGGAGAGGGGCGCCCGCCTGATCGTGTTTCCCGAGATGTGTCTGGCGGGGTATCCGCCGGAGGATCTCGTGCTCAAGCCGCATTTCCTGGAGGATTGTGGCGTGGAGATCGCGCGGCTCGCGTCCTCGCTGCCGCCGGAGGCGCTGGTACTGGTCGGCGCGCCGCACCGGGAGGCGGGGGGCGACGGGCGGCCGCGGAATGCGGCCTACATTTTTCATCGCGGGTTCGTGCGCGGGATTGCGCACAAGATGCTGCTGCCGAACTACGGCGTGTTCGACGAGAAGCGCGTGTTCGCCGAGGGCGCGCGGCCGACGGTGATCCGGGCGGGGCCGTTTGCGATCGGGGTGCACATCTGTGAGGACTCATGGGTGCCGGACGCGCCGCCGTGCCAGGCGATGCGCGGCGGGACGCTGGATCTTCTGGTGAATCTCTCGGCGTCGCCCTACCACCGCGGCAAGACTCGGCAGCGGCAGTCGATCCTGCGGCGCGCGGCGGCGGCGGTGGATGCGCCGGTCCTGTACTGCAACCTGGTCGGCGGGCAGGACGAGCTGGTCTTCGACGGCACGAGCCTTGCGGTGGGGCCGGATGGCGCGCTGCTGGCGCGTGCGCGGGCGTTCGAGGAGGACCTGCTGTACGTCGAGGTGCCCATGCGCCTGCGCGGCGACGAGGCGGCCTATCCGGCGTGCGAGACGGTGACGGTCGAGTGGGCCCCCGCCTCGGTCGTTCCGCCGCCGGCGCCGCGCACCGAGCCGTTGCCGGACGATCCGGCCGAGGTCTATGCGGCGCTGAAGCTCGGGCTGGGCGACTACGTCAACAAGAACGGGTTCCGCCGCTGCGTGGTGGCGCTCAGCGGCGGCATCGACTCCGCCCTCGTCGCGGCGATCGCCGTCGACGCCCTCGGTCCGGAGCGCGTCGCAGGCGTCACGATGCCCTCGCGCTTCTCGTCCGCCGAGACCCGGGGCGACGCGGAGCTCCTCGCGCGCAACCTCGGCATCGAGTTTCTTTCCATCCCGATCGAAGGTCCCTTCGGCGCGTTTCTCCGCGAGCTCGACCCCGTCTGGCCGGGCCGTCCGCCGGACACCACGGAGGAGAACCTCCAGGCCCGTATCCGCGGGGTCACGATCATGGCGCTGTCGAACAAGTTCGGCTGGCTCGTGCTGTCCACCGGCAACAAGAGCGAGATTGCGACGGGATACTGCACGCTGTACGGGGACATGGCCGGCGGGTTTGCGCTGATCAAGGATGTGCCGAAGACGCTGGTGTTCGCGCTCGCGCGCTGGCGCAATGCGCAGGGCCCGGCGCCGGTCATCCCCCCGACGACGGTCGAGCGCCCCCCGTCCGCCGAACTCCGGCCGGACCAGCGCGACACCGACTCGCTGCCGCCGTACGAGGTGCTCGATCCGATTCTCGAGCGTTACGTCGAGCAGGACCAGTCGCTCGACCGCATCGTCGGCGGGGGATTCGACACCGGCGTGGTCCGCCGCGTCATCCGGCTGGTCGACACCAGCGAGTACAAGCGCCGCCAGGGCGCCCCGGGCGTGAAGATCACGCCCCGCGCATTCGGAAGGGACCGCCGCATGCCGATCACGAACCTGTACCGGGAGAGAACATGACCCGCCCCCGCCGGACCGCCGCCAGTCCCGGAATCCCGCCCGCGTCCGCCGGCCCCGCCGACGACAGCCTGCGGGAGATGGAACTGCTCTACCAGATCAGCCGCGTGCTGGACCAGAGCCTCGACCTGCGCGACATCGTGAGCCCCGTGCTGGAGGCGCTCTCGCGTCGGATGAACATGCAGTACGGAACGCTGACGCTGCTGAACCGGAACACGGGCGACATCCTCATCGAAGCCGCGCATGGTCTGACGACGCGCCAGGCGCGCAAAGTTCGCTACCGTCTCGGCGAAGGCGTCACCGGGCGCGTCGTCCAGAGCGGCCGGCCGGCGGTGATCGCCCGCACCAGCGAGTCCAAGGAGTTCCTCGACCGCACGCAGCGCGGGCGGCATGCGGACACCTCGTTCATCTGCGTCCCCATCCTCGTCGGCCAGGAGGTCGTCGGCGCGCTCAGCGTCGACCAGCCCACGAAGACCGAAACGGAACTTGCGGACGATGTCCGCCTTCTGACGATCGTCGCCTCGATGATCGCGCAGGCGGTCAAGCTCCGCCGCCAGGCGCAGGAGGAGCACGACCGGCTGGAGGCGGAGAATGCGCGGCTGAAGGATGAGCTGCGCGAGCGGTTCCGCCCCGCCAACATCCTCGGCAACTCGCACGAAATGGGGCTTGTGTACGATCAGATCGCGCAGGTCTCGCGCAGCCCGGCCACGGTGCTGATCCTCGGGGAGACCGGCACGGGCAAGGAACTGGTCGCCCACGCCATCCACTACAATAGCGACCGCGCCAGCCGGCCGTTCGTCAAGGTGCACTGCGCCGCCCTGCCGGAGGCGATCATCGAGAGCGAGCTGTTCGGGCACGAGGAGGGGGCCTTCACCGGGGCCGACCGGGAACGGCAGGGCCGCTTCGAGCTGGCCGACGGCGGAACGATCTTTCTCGACGAGATCGGCGAGATTTCAGCGTCGCTGCAGATCAAGCTCCTGCGCGTGCTCCAGGAGCGCGAGTTCGAGCGGGTCGGCGGCGTGCGTTCGCTGCGCGTCAACGTGCGCGTGATCGCCGCGACCAACCGCGACCTCCCGCAGATGGTGCGCGAGGGCAAGTTCCGCGAGGACCTCTTCTACCGGCTTCACGTCTTCCCGATCTACGTGCCGCCGCTGCGGAAGCGGAAGTCCGACGTCGTCCTGCTGGCCGACCACTTTCTCGAGAAGTACGCCAAGGCCGCGGGCAAGGGCGTGCGGCGGTTGTCCAGCGCCGCGATCGACATGCTGATGAGCTATCACTGGCCCGGCAACGTGCGGGAGTTGGAGAACTGCCTGGAACGTGCCGTGCTCGTTGCCGAGGGGGATGTAATCCATCCGCATCACCTGCCGGCCACGCTGCAGACGGCGGAGGCGACGGGCTCGCCGGTCACGGGCGACCTGCAGGCGATGGTGGAGGCCTACGAGCGGGACCTGATCGTCGACGCCCTCAAGTCCTCGCGCGGCAACATGGCCGCCGCCGCGCGTTCGCTGGGATCGACCTCCCGCATCATCGGCTACAAGGTGCACCAACTCGGCGTCGATCCCCGCCGGTACGTCTCCTGAGCCGGGGGGCGGGCCGGAGGGTTCCGGTCGCGTCAGGGCCGGTTGCCGGATGCGATCGCGGCGAGGGTGGGGAGCGGGGCGGGGCAGCCGCGGAGAGCCTCGGCCAGCAGCGCGAGTGCGGGCGGGATGTGGCGCAGGAAGCGCTCGGCGCCGCGGATGGCGCCGAGGCGGGCGTACGCGCCGAGCGCCTGCGTCAGCCGCTGCACGGCGGCGGGCCAGAAGAGGCCGGGCCGGGCGATGTGCGCGCCGGCCTCCGCCACGTACGCGTCGAGCACCGTCGCGCGGACCGCGGCGGGGATTTGCACGTACGGGTCGCAGAGCAGCGATGCGAGGTCGTACATGGCCGGGCCGAACCGCATTCCCTGGAAGTCGATGAAGGCCGGCCGGCCGCGAACCCAGAGCACGTTGCTCGATTGCAGGTCGCGATGAAGCAGAACGCGGGGCGCGCCGGCCAGCCATGAGGCGACGGTCGTGAGATCACGCTTCGCCGCCGCGACGACCGAGGCGGATGCGCCCAGCCGCCCGGTCAGAAACGGCTCGAGAAACAGGCGGTGCTCCCGGTCGAAAAGCACCGGACCGAACGGCTCCTCCAGTCCGAGGCGCACGCGCCGCGCCCTGACGGCGCCTGCGACATGCCAGTGCGCCGTCTGCCGCGCCACCGCCGCGTAGGCGGATGCGACGCGACGGACCGGCGCACCGGCGATGACGTCGGCCAGCGTCCTGTCCCCGAGGTCCTCCATCACGAGAAACCGCGCCGCGGCATCCTCGGCGAAAACCGCCGGCACGCGGATGCCCAGGGCGGCGAGAAACCGGGCGTGGCCCGCGTAGCGCTCGTTCTCGGGCCGCGCGCGACCGTACCGGATCAGCACGGCCCTGCCGCGCGCCCCGCGCAACCGGAGAAAGGTGCGGTCCGATCCGCGCGGTTCGAAGGCTTCGGCCGTCGCGTCCGCGCCGAGCCGGGATCCGAGCGCCTCGCACTCGACGGACGTGAGGGCCAGGGCCGCACGGACGAGCGGACCGCGCACGACGCCGCGCGCAAGGGCGCCGCGTCCGACGATGGCTCCGTGCAACCGCGCCCCGGGTGCGACGCGCGCGCCGGGCCACACGATGGAGTCCTCGACCACGGCTCCGCGGCCGATCGAGGCATCCGGCGCGATGGAGGCGAAGCCGCGGACGGAGATGGGTGGAGGGTGGAAGGTGGAGGGCGGAAGGGGGGGGGCGAGATCCGAAGTGCGCACGACTTCGCGACACCCGTCGCTCGACGCTTGACACTCGCGGTGGGCCTCGATCATCTGGCGCGGGGTGCCCAGGTCGGCCCAGAACGAGCCGGGAATGTCCACGGCGGCGATGCGGCGGCCGGCGCGCAGGGCGGCCTCGTACGCGGAGACGATCGTACAGAACTCCTCCGTCTTCGGAAGGAACCCGAGGACTTCCGGCCGCACAAGATGGACGCCGCAGAACGTCACGGTACCGGGCGCGCCCGGCGTGGCGCTCCGGAAACAGCGCACGAGGCCGTTCGCCACGTCGACGGTGCGAGGTCCGCGTTCGGAGTGCACCCAGACCGCGGCGAGGGTGTTGCGCGCCGCCAACGCGGCCCGGAGAGGCGCCGGGTCCAGGGCGCAGATCACGTCGGCGTTCGCGATCCAGAACGGCCCGGGTCCCGGGAACCAGTGTGCGCGGACCAGCGCGCCCCCGGTGCCGAGGATGGCGGGTTCGAAGGACATCGACACGCGCAGGCCGTCCACCGGATGCGCCAGGATCCACTCCACGACGGCGCCCGCGTCGGCATGCAGATTGACGAGTGCCTCCTCCACGCCCCAGGACCGGAGCTTGCGAAGAACGCGCTCCAGCGGCGGGATGCCACAGAACGGCATGAGGGGCTTCGGCAGGTCGAGGCTGAGCGGTCGCATCCGCTCGCCAAGACCGGCCGCCAGCACGACCGCTTTGCGTGGTACGTCTTTCATCGGGTGACGGGCGTGGTATCCTACGCGCCGGGAACGCAAAATGAAGTCCAAACACTCGCGGGGATCCGTTTCGTCGGCCGGGACCGTGCGCCGTCTCGCCGTGACCGTCGCGCTGGGCCTGGCCGTCGCGGCCGGAGCGGCGGACCCGCCGCCGGTGGACGATCTTGGGCTGACGGCCGACCAGAAGGCCAGGACGCTCGAGATCCTGCAGGCGCGTCGCCCCATCCTGCGCGAGGCGATCAAGGCGTCGACCGCGGCGCGTCGCGACCTGGTCCGGGCCACGCAGACCGACCCGCCCGACGAGGCGGCGGTCCGTGCGGCGGCGCGCAAGAGTGCGGCGGCCGAGGAGGAGCTTGCCGTCCAACGGGCGCGGCTCACCGGGGCGTTGCGCGAGATTCTCACGCCCGCCCAGAAGCGGCGCCTGGCCCGGGCCCAGGAGGATGTGCTGACCGCCCTGGACAACCGGGCGCAGCGCGAAGGGGCGTTGCTCGACGCATGGATTGAGGATTATGGCCCCGCCGCCGAAGCGAAGAAGTAGGCGAGCCGGAGTGCCGCGGGCAGGATGGACCCGGACCCGGCTCGTCCGAAAAAAAATGGCGAAACCGGTGGACATCCCCCGCCGTGTCTTGCATTCTGACCTCATCATGATCGCGAACAGAATCTTCACCTGCTTCCTCGCCGCCGGATTGGCGGCGCTGGCGATGGCGGCGGCCAAAGCGCCGGAGGAGAGCATCCCGCGCGAGGCTCAGGCGGCCCGTGCAGAGTTCGACGCGGGTCTGCGGGCCAGCGACGACGAGGGCCAGCGATTGATGCAGGGGCTCGATCTCATCTACGCCGACAGGCTCCGCCAGCTCCAGTACACCCTGCAGTTTTCCGGCAGGCTTCGCGAGTTGATGGCCGTCCACGACGAAGCCCTTCGCTACCAGAGCAAGCGTACGCCGCCCGCCGCCACGGCCTCGACCCGGCCCGCACGCTATTCGTCCAGCAGTCGGA
>CAYXFW010000025.1:0-13610 GCA_964464305.1 uncultured Verrucomicrobiota bacterium | reverse complement strand
CCAGGCCTTGACGAGCGGCGATCAGGCCGGCCGCGACGCGAAGAACCTGATTAATTCCGCAGGGCGCGATGCGCAGGACACGCGCGACAAGGCCAACACGCAGGTGGCCACCGCTAACAGTGCGAACAGTTGGGGCAACGCGGTCGCCAACGGCGTCCAGCAGGGCGTGGAGAAAGGGCTGACGAAGGCCGGGGAGTCGTTCGGCACAGCGGCGGCAAACAAGGCCTCCGGGGCGCTCTTCGGCGACAAGAAGGAAACGGGTGGCGGCGGGTCCGCAGCGCCCGGAGGCGGCGCGCCCGAAGGGACGCCGCCTTCCGGCACGCAGGTCGCGGGCGGACCGGGCACCGGCGGCTCGTCGGGCAATTCCGGATCCCATGGGACTTCCAAGGGCGGATCCAAGGGGGGCCATGGCCACAAGGGTGGCGGGTCTTCCGGCGGGGGACCTCCGGGAGGCGGCAGCGGGGGCGGAGGAGGTTCGCAGGCCGGAGGCGGCTCAGGCGGCGGCGGCGGGGGCGGAGGCGAAGGGGGCGCCAAGCCGCCAACGAAGTTCACGATCACGTGCCCGGGATGTCATCGCTCATTCGAGGTCGATACCCCGGGGGGGCACGAGTGTCCCTTCTGTGTGACGATGGATTGTCCCACATGCGGATTCACCAAGAACTACGACCGGGGATCCGAGCCGGGGAGATGTCCGTCCTGCGCGGCTGCCGCAGCGGCTGCCGCAGCGGCGGCGGCGGCGGCGGGGGGCGGCCCTGCGGCAATGGGTGCCGGGGCCTCGGGAGGTGGGAATGAATAGACGTGTGCCGTTGGGAGGGCGGAGGGTTTGCCGGATCGCGTGGGGCGTGGCCTGCGCCTGTACGGTGACGATCGGGGTGTTTGCCTTCGGGGCGGAGGGGGGCGGAGCCGCGGCCGCCGATGCCATCTTCGGCGTCCGTCCGGCGGCGGGACAGCGGCCACCGGTCGAGCCCCAGGCTCCGGCCGCTGCGGACGATGGCCGGGACGTGGAGCGGCGCATCGAGACGCTCGAGAAGTCCATGGATGCCGTCGAGTCCCGTCTCGGCCGGACGACCCAGCCGCCGAGTCTTTCGAACAACATGGAACGACGCCTGCAGGATCTGGAGAAGCGCCTGGCCGCGCTGGAGAGAGAGACAAAGAGGATGGACGAGCGGCTGCGAAAAGTGGAGAGTCGAAAGCCGTGAGAGGAAGGGCGGGGGCATGACGATGACATGGACAAGATGGTTGGCGGCACTTTTCCTTGCGGCCGGATTGGCGGGCGGCGCGCGGGCGGCATCCATGCCGAAAGTGATGGTTCTCGTCGATGAGAAGAGCCTCGGCACGGTGGCGACGTCGGAGATCGAGGCACTTGCCGTGCGGTTGCTCGGGGACCGGCAGATCGAAACGGTCGACCAGGACATGGTCCGTGCCAATCTCCAGCGGATGCAGCAGGCGATGAAGGGGGCGGGCGACGACCGCGGCGCGGCGGCACTCGGCCGCGAATTCGGGGCCGATGTGATCGTCGTCGGCGATGCCGTGGCCAAGCCCGCGGCCCGTCGCATCGGCGAGAGCAACCTGCGTGCGTACCAGGCGGCGGTCACGTTGCGCGCGGTGCGGACGGACAATTCGGTCAACCTGGCCTCGGCGTCGGAGGACGTTTCGGTCGTGGCGCTGGACGATGTTTCCGGCGGAGCGAAATCCCTGAAGGCGGCCGGCCAGAAGGCTCTCGACGCGCTCATCCCGGCGATGATCGAGAAATGGACGAAGTCCGCCCCGCCCGCCGCCGCGGGGGCGGCCGCAGCCGGCGGTGGCAACCTGGACATCACGGTGGGCGGGGTGGACCAGGCGTGGAAGCTCAAGGCCATCCGCGAATCGTTACGGGCCCGAAAGGACGCGGTGGACGGTGTCACGCAGCGGAGCTATGCCCAGGGGCTGGCGATCTTCCGCGTCGCATCCCGGCTTCCGGCCGAGGAACTGGCCGAGGCCCTCGTCATGAAGCCGCCGGAGGGCCTCAAGATGCAGGTGATCGAAGTCACGCCGGCCTCGTTGAACCTTCGTGCGGTCGAGGTACAGTGAGAGGGCGGCGGATGAAGATGCGCATTCCAGGCTTGGCGATCGCGGCCGCAGTTCTTGCGGGGGCGGCTCCGGTTCGTGCCGCGGTGAACGAAACCGATCTCCTCTTGCGGTCGCTGTTCCGTTTCCGCATTGCGGGTCAGGCCGCGGCGCAGGCCGTCGAGATCGGCGCCCGCGCCGGCGGCGAGGCGGCCGGCCAGGCCGCCGCGGCCGCGGAGGCCTGGGGTGGACACGCGAACGACGCCATCCGCACGGAGTTGGAGGCGGGGCTGGGCGGACGAGCGCGGGATGCCTTCGGCGGATTCGTCGCCGCCTTCACAAGTGCCGAGCAGGGCGCGGATGCCGCCTACCTGACCGGACTCGCCGGGAAGCTGGGATGGAGGCAGGCGCCCGCCGATTACGATGCGCTCCGGCAGATCCTGGTTCAGGACGCCCTGCGTGACGATATTGCCGCGGCGGGCCGGTTCCTGGGCGAGGTTCAGACCTGGATCGAGGTGCGAGCGCGAACGCCGGGAACCCCCGCGCTTCGCGACTGGCTCGACCGTGCAACGCCCGCACCGGTCCCGGCGGCGGTCATGGTCATGGCGACGCGGAAGCCGTTCCGTCCGCTGAATCCGCTTCGCGACGCCGAGGCCCCGGCCGGCGAATACCGCGCCCCCGAGGCCGAGACCGGCAGCACCCTCGATGCGTTCGGCTCGACGCGAAGCGCCCGGCGGGAGAAGGCCCTCGAGGAGGCCCAGGCGGGCATGCAGCAGGTGGCCGAGGAGCGGCGCACCGCCGAGGAGGAGCAGGCTGCGAAGAAAACCGCCGCAGCTCAGGCCGAGGCCGAGGCTGTGAAGAAGCATGCCGAGAAGCTGGCGGCCGCGGAGACCGATGCCCTCGAACAGCGGAAGAACAGCTGGAGCAGCCGCTTGAAGCAGATCGTTACGTCGACGATCGGGGCGGCTGGCGGCGCCTTCCTGGGCGGCATCGGCAGCCGCGCCGGCGAGGCCGCGGCAGAGGCTGTGTTCAAGAAGTGAGGATGCCATGAGTATTCGAATGTGGATCGGGGCCGCAGCGGTTGGCGCGGCGGTCGCGGGATGTCGGCAGTTCATGCCCGAGGCGCCGCCCCCGGCGCCCGAACTCACGATCGACCAGCGCCGGGCCATGCAGACGCGCGTGTACGACACCGCGGCGGACACCGTGTTCGCGGCGACGATCGCGACGCTGCAGGATCTCGGGTGGGCGCTCGACGGGGTGGACAAGGCCGCCGGGCTGATCCGGGCGTCGACGGTCCGCCGCCTCGAGGCGATCGGGCCGGAGGACGAGAAGGAGCATGACCTCGAGCAGCGAAAGCGCACCGTGAAGATGCGAGCCGACGTCTCGAAGAAATGGTCGCGGTGGAAAGAAGTCGTCATCCATGTGGAGCCGTGGTCCACCGGCAAGGCCCGCCAGCGGATCGTCATGAACCTCCGCGGCACACTGCCTGCGATGTCCTACCGCGAGCGGCAGGATGGCGGTGTTTTCGACCGCGGACGCGAGGTTCTCATCAACGCCCCCGCCACCGAGCAGTCGGTCGAGGTGGACGTGCCGGAGGCGTACAAGGATTTCTTCGACCGGATCGATGCCGGGGTGCAGCAGCGGGTGGGAACGGGTGGAGGAACGAAATGATTCAGCCGATACGGGTGGCGATGGCGGCGGCGGTGGCCGCGGGACTGGCGGGGTGTACGACGACGGACCCGTCGGCGGTGTACTTCAAGGGCGCGGGCGGCGATTCCAACGTATTCGTGGCGCCGGGCCATGCGGAGGTTCGCAAGGTCGCCGTGATGCCCTTCAAGGCGCCGACGGAGTTGATCGGCGTCTCGGTGTCCGACCAGGTTCTGACGGAACTGCTCCGGACCGGGCGCTACGAGTTGGTCGAGCGCGGGCAGATGGCGCAGGTGCTCGGCGAGCAGGAGCTGGCGCTGGCGGGCCTGTCCGCCGGCAAGGCCGCCCAGGTGGGCGCCATGGTCGGCGCGGATGGCGTCATCATCGGCACGGTGTCGGAGTATGAGAGCGTGGCCCAGGGCGGGCGCACGATTCCGGTGGTGGGCGTCTCGGCACGCCTGATCGCCGCCTCGTCGGGGAAGATTCTCTGGAGCGCCGACCTGTCCCAGCGTGCGCGCGACGGATCGGTCACGCTTTCGGAACACAGCCGCAGGGTCGTCCATGAACTCATCGCGGGCGTCTTCCGTCAGCTCGGTCGAACGCCTTGATGGGAGACGCAGGATGAGACTACGCACGGGGATGGCCGGGGCGGTTTGCGGGGCATGGATGTCCATGGTTGCCGCGGGGCTGGTGGGTTGCGCCACGGATCCAACTGCGAAGTACTTCATGGGCACCCCAACCCGGGCCAACGTCATCGTGGCGCCGGTGCCTTCGCACATCGCCAAGGTGGCGGTCATGCCCTTCCGGGCCGAGACGGAATTGATCGGAACGGCGGGATCCGACACCTTCGTCACGGAGCTGATGCGCGCCGCACGCTACGATCTCGTGGAGCGCAGCCAGATGTCGAAGGTGCTGAGCGAATCCGAACTCGCCCTGGCCGGACTGTCGGCCGCCAAGGCCGCGGAGGTTGGAAAGATGCTCGGCGCGGACGGCGTCGTCATCGGCACGGTGGACGAATACTCGATGGTTGCCCATCGCGGCGGGACCTACCCGGCGGTCGGCATCTCGGCGCGCCTGATCGACTGCGCCTCGGGCAAGGTGATGTGGAGCGTGGATCTTGCGCGCCGTGCGGAGAAGGACTCCACGACGCTGGCCGAGCATGGCCGCCAGGTCATTCACGAGATGGTCTCCGCGCTGTACCGCAACTGGGGCGTCCAACGGCCGGCGGGGACGGGCACGCGGGGGGCGCGCGCCAGCGCCACGCCGCCGGCCGGGTCCGGTATTGCGGTCAGGACGCCCTCCGGTGAAGGATCCTCCGCTCCCGTTCGACCGGTCTCCGCGCCACCCACGGCGGCCCCCACGATGCGGTTGGGCGACATGGGGCTGCGCGAGACGAAGATCTCGTGGGAGCCCGTCGGACCGGAGGTCCGGAAGATCCGGATCGAACGCGGCGAAACGGCCGCCGGGCCATTCGTCGAGATCGCCACCGTCTCCGCCTCCGCACGGGCCTTTACCGACCGGGGGAGCGGATCGAAGCCGCTCCGGGACGGCACCGCCTACTACTACCGGGTGGTTCCCCTGGGCGCGGGCGGCGTGCCGGGGGCGCCGGGGTCCGTGAAGGAAAGCATGACGGCGCCTCCGCCCGATCCTCCGCCGCTGGTGAAGGCCGAGGCCACCGCGCCGCGCACCGTCGCCCTGACGTGGTCGCCCTCGCCGGCGGAGGGCGTGACGAAGTACGTCGTCGAACGCGCTCCGGCTGACCGGCCGGACCGGTTCACGGTCCGGGGCGAGCTGGCGGGTGCGAACTTCGTCGACGGACAGGATGCGGGACTGGCGGATGGGGCGACCTATCTCTACCGCGTCGCCGCGGTCAACCGCGTCGGCGCGCGTGGCGCGCCCTCGGTTCTGGCGCGCGTCACGACGCCGCCGCCCCCGCCGCCGGTGGCCGGGCTCACGGCCCGCAGCGGCGAGTTCCGCCGCGCCTCGCTGCAATGGACGTCCAGCCCGGACCCGTTTGTCGCCCGCTACGACGTGTTCCGGTCCGTCGCCGTCGCGGGACCGTTCACGAAGCTCGGCGCCGCCACGGGGCGAACGGTGTCGCAGTATGTCGACGGGGGACAGGGAACCCCGCCGCTCGGCGATGGCGTCCGCATGTTCTACCGCGTGCGGGCCGTCAACAGCGCCGGCGGCGAAAGTCCCGATTCCCCGGTGGTCGTCGCCATCACGAAATCGCCGCCAGCGAGGCTGGGCGGTCTGACGGCGACGACCAACGTCGCAGGCCGCATCGAGATCGCATGGGAACCGCCGTCGGAAAAGGATATTGTTCGTTTCCGCGTCGAGGCCTCGGCCAGCCCCTCGGGTCCGTTTGAGGAACTCGCGCGGGGCGTCGCCAGCAATCGTTGCGCACATGTCGAAGCCGGCTTGGAGGCCGGCCGCT
The DNA here is from genome assembly GCA_964464305.1 of uncultured Verrucomicrobiota bacterium. Lineage (GTDB taxonomy): Bacteria > Verrucomicrobiota > Kiritimatiellia > PWTM01 > PWTM01 > VGWF01. The sequence continues at coordinate 7,480 of CAYXFW010000025.1, read as the reverse complement.
TCCGGGTCTACCGCGTGCGCGCGGTCGACATGGACGGGCTGGAAAGCCCCGCCTCGGACCCGGTTGCCGGAATCGCCCGTCCGCTGCCGCCGCGCCCCGCGTCGGTGGACATCGCCTATTTCTCGGGTGGGGCGGTGGTGACGTGGATGCCGTTCGACGGCATGGCGGCCTACCGCGTGTACCGGCGCGATGGCGAACAATGGGCGCGGCTGGTGGAGACGCCGTCCAACACGGTGACGCTCGGATTCGCCGAGCTTCCTCGCGATACCGCCCTCGGTGTGAGCTGTGTCGATCCGGAGGGGCTTGAGAGCGCCGGGAAGGCGCTCGTGCAGGCTCCGGAGCCGCCACCGCCGGTGCCGGCCGGGCTTGCGGCGTCGGCCGACGGCCTTCGTGAGGTCGTCATCCGTTGGGCCGTGCCCAAGGACAACGCCCGGCGGATCCGGATCGAACGTTCGCCGGCCCCGGGCGGTCCGTTTTCGCCCGTGGGCGAGGCGGAGGCCGCCGCCGGGAAGTTCGTGGATCTGGGCGGGCTGCGGCCGATGCTGGAGGATGCCACGGAGTATTTCTATCGAGTCCTGGCGCTGAATCAATCGGGGCGTGCGAGCGAACCCGCCGAGGCGGTCAAGGGGGCCACGGCCCCGCCGCCAGCGCCGCCGACCGGGTTGAGGGCCGAGGCCCCCGCGTCGAGGGCTCTGGCGGTCGCATGGGAGCCATCGCCCTCGGCCGGGGTTGTTGGCACCATCGTCGAACGGGCGCCGAAAGCGGATCCCTCCGCGTTTCAGGAGGTCGGCCGCGTCACCGGAACGTCGTTCCGCGAGGGCGGCACGGCGGAATCGAAGCTCGGCGACAGCACGGCGTGGCTGTACCGCGTGACATCGACGAATCGTGTCGGATCCGTCGGCCCGCCTTCCGAACCGGTCGAGATCGTGACGTTGCCGCGGCCGGCAACGGTGCGGGGGCTGGCGGCGAAGGGCGCCGAGGTTCGTTGTGTGCCGCTGACATGGGATGCGTCGCCGGAGAAGGATGTCGTGCGCTACGACATCCACCGCGCACCGGCCAAGGACGGCGCATATGCGAAGGTTGCCTCCGTGCAGGGGCGGAGCGTGACCTCGTGGCTGGACGGGAAGTCGGATCCCGGCGATCTCCCGGATTCGACGCCGTACTTCTACCGCGTGCGCGCGGTGAACGCGGTGACGTCCGAGAGCGGAGACGGCGAACCGGTTCAGGCGATCACGCGCGATCCGCCGCCCGTTGTGGAGAAAGTTGTGGCGAAATCCGGTGCGCCGCGCGAGGTGCCGCTTTCGTGGACGGTGTCGCCCGACGGGAAAGTCACCGGCTATATCGTGCAGCGTGCCGCAGCCGACGGCGGGGAGTTCGCCGAGATCGGCCGGGTCCAGGGCCGTGACATCGGCCGGTTCGACGATCGAGGGGCGGCCCGGGGATCGGGAGGTCTCGGATCGCTTCCCGACGGGGCCTCGTTCCGCTACCGCGTGGTCGCCCTCAACACGGCCAAGGCACTCTCGCAACCCTCCGCCGAAGCCTCGGCCACGACGAAGCCCGCGCCGGCTTCGCCGGCGGATGCCGTGGCGACGACCGACCTCGCCCGGTCGGTGAGGGTCCGATGGAAGGCGAATCCGGAACCGGACATTGCGACGTACGTGATCGAATCGGCTACCGAGGCCGGTGGGCGCTTCCGCGAGCAAACGCGCGCCTCGTCCACGGCCGAAGGCATGCTGTCGTGGATCGACGAGGGAGAGCCGGACGGCGTCGCGCGCTTTTACCGCATCAAGGCGGTGGATCGCGACACGCTCGAGAGCCCATGGTGTCCGGTGGCGAAGGGCGCGACACGACCGTTGCCGGATGCGCCCAAGGGCCTGAAGTTCGAGTGGACCGGGGCCGGCGCCGCGGTCGTGTGGGCGCCGCCGCCGCAGGCCAACATCGCCAACTACAAGGTGTACCAGAAGTCTTTCTTTGGGTCAAAAAATCTTGCCACAATCGCGACCGCTTCCTACAATATGCCAGCGGCGGAGGTAGGCAAGCGGGCAACGCTTGTCGTGACCGCCGTCGATGTCGACGGTCTCGAAAGTCCGCGCAGCCAGGAGATCGAGGTATGTCCGCCCGCCCCCGCGGGTCGCTGATCGTGCGCGTGCAGTTCACGCGACGGTCGGGAGGAGGCGCCGGCCCCGCCGGCGCCGCCGGTCGGTCTGTTGCATCGGTCGGCGCGGCCCGGTCCCGGTGCCGCCCGCATTCGGAGGCCATGGCATGAACACCTGGATCCCCGCCCGTCTGCGCGCTTGCGGCGCGCGTCTCGCGCTGTCGGCCCTGATACTCTTCGTTCTGGTTCCTGGGGCTCGGGCGATCGATTTCGAACTTCTGAACCGCCTCAACGCGGCGTCGATGGAACGGTTCAACGAGGCCGTTCGCGGACTGCCCGAGACCTCCGAGGCCTACGCCGCGCTGCAGCGGAGGCTCGATGCCGAACTGACGGCCAACATCGAGACGGCCGAGAAGGCAAGTGTCAAGGGCAGGTCGGGATTCCAGGAGTCCCCGCCACCGCCACCGGCGCCACAGCCGCGTTCCGAGACCAGGTCGGAGACGCCTGCCGCGCCGGAGGATCCCCGCTACCGTCCGCTCACGCGGGAGGAACTCGCGAATGCGCGGCGCATCCGCGACGAAGTCCAGGCCGAACTGGAGGCAGAGGCGAAAGCGGACGACTTTCGGCGACAGCAGAAACAACTGGCCCGCCACGGAGACGCTACGAAGGCGGACATCGTTGCGGCACACCGGACACCCGAGGAGGCGATCCAGGATCTTCAGGCATTCAAAGATCGCGTGGTGGCCGAGCGGGGCGTCCGAAGCAAGGCGGAGACGGAACGGCTGCTGCAGGCGACGGCCGACGAGATCGCCCGCTTTCAGGTCAAGGCCGCGGCGCCGAAGCCGCCGCCGGATCCCAAGCCGGAGAACCGTGCTCCGACCCGGGAGGAATGGGTCGAGTACCAGGCCGCCGCGGAGAAGTATCGCAATTCTCTCGCGAAGAATACTGCGTCCGCCGAATCCCGGTCGTTGCCCCCATCCACGCTGCCGTCAGCCGGTCAGGCCGGTGGGAGTCCGAACCGGACCGTGTCGGGAGCCGGGGAGGCCCGTGTGCAGGGGACAGGCACGTTGGACGGCCAGGCCCCGGCGGGAACCTCGTCGCGTGCGCGCGCCGAACCTCTCGCGCTTCCGCCTGGCCGGCCGGAACCGAAACTTCTTCCCGCGCCCCCGGAGCAGAAGCTTCTTCCGCCGGGTGCGCCGGAGCCGAAATTGCTCACGGGGCCGCCGGAGCAGAAGCTTCTCCCCCCCGGTCGTCCCGAGCCCAAGCTCTTGACGGGCCCTGTCGAGCCGAAGTTGCTGCCGCCGGGGAGACCCGCTCCCTTGGCGCTGCCGCCGGGCCGTCCGGAGCCGCGTCTCCTCACCGAGGCGCCGAAGATGGAGCCGACCGGCGCGGAGGTCACTGAGGGGCGCTATGAGGTGCCGTCCCGGCAGCCGGCGCCATCGCCGCCGCCACCTGCGCCAACCGCCGGTGCGAGACGCGGTTCCCTGTTCGATGACCCGGGGAAGACGGACGAGGTGCGCTTCAGCGAGCGGATCTCCGACAATCCCAACCGGACGCTGGGCGAGAATCCGTACTGGAAGAACGGGGAGCGTATCGATCCCCACATGGGACAGACCCTCCAGGGGCAGCCCCGTTCGCCGGCGCCGGTGGCGATGGACAACACGAAGATCACCCTCCCGGAGGACGGAAGCGGCCATCGGGACCTGCAGCAGGTCTACGACCAGCATCCCGAGTTGAAGCAGCAGTTGGTCGATTCCCACCGGATCGTCCAGAGCGGCAACAAGGCCTATGTCGACGCCAACAACAAGGTGAACGCGCTCGACCGCGCCGCGGCATCCGGCAATGCGGCTGCGATCCGCGAAGCCGCGCTCGGCGTTCAGGGCGATCCGATCGCCGTCCAGATCCTGAACAAACAGCGGCCGGAGGATCTGCGCGCGGTTCAGCGGCAGACCATGGACGGCATCAAGCAGGACATGGTCCGCATCGCCCGCGACAACGTCGCCGCAGCGTCGACCCGCGTCCCCGGCGCGCCCGTAGACTCTGCGCGCGTCGACATCTACATGCCGGAAAACGCCCCCGGGAAGCCGGCGGCGGTCGGCGCCGACCAGATCCGTGCCGGCCACGACATCGATGCGACGGCGCGTCTGGACGGGAAGGACATTCCTGCCGCCCAGTCGCGGCAGGCACTCTCGGAAGCCTTCTTCGAGGCCGCGACGGGAAAGAAGCCGACGACCCCGGCCGAGCGGGCGGAGGCGGTCAGGTTCGCCGAAGAACACAACATGGTCGCCACCGACCGACTCCATCCCGAGGCCTATGGGCGCACGCCCCGGGACGCCGCGCAGATCCTCGGGCCCGACAAGCGAACTCCGGTCCGCGACCCGGCACAGTTGAGCGGCGCCATCCAGTACAAGAGCGACGCGGCGCGTAACGAGGCTATCCGGCTCCGGGAGGAGGCCGCCCGCGTAGATCTCGAAGCCCAGGCCCTGAAGGACCAGGGCCGCATGGGCGAGGCGATCGCGAAGGTTAAGGAAGCGGATGCGATACGGCTTCGCGCGGATGGGAAGGCCTTCGATCAGACGTACCAGGGGGTCAAGCAGCTCGACAGGCAGGTCCAGCCGCGGGTCGAGGCGATGGGCGGCCAGGTTCCGGCGCATGTGCAGAAAGGCATGGACATCCTCCGGCAGGTCGATTCCCTGGAAATCTCGCCCGAGCAGGCCCGGCAGAAGCTTGCGGCGATGGGCGAGACCGTCGAGTCCATCACCCGCAAGAGCGCGGGACTGGTCGAGGCGGCGCAAGTGCTGAAACCGCCGACCCAGTCCAACGCGTCGCTGCTGAACGGCGGCAAGTCGTCGTTCGCCACGCCGCCGGAACCCAATTTCGAGCAGAAGGTCGGGGCCGCCGGCGAGCAGATCTTCCAAGCCATGGGCGGGGGGGCGCTGCCGCCCGGCGCATCCACCCTTCGCCAGGGGATCAACTCCGCCGGGGGCACGATCGTGAAGGGCGCAGGGGCTCTCGGCGTCGCGCATATGGCGGTGACGACGGGCAAGGATGCCCTGGAGTACAAGCAACTCTACGACAAGTTGAACGACCCCAATACCACCGATGCAGAGGCCAATCAGATCGCCGCCCGGATGGACCAGATCGCCCGTGGCACGGCCGTGGGCATGTCGGTCGGCGCCGCCGTGGCCTCCGTGCCGCTGGTCGGGCAGGCCGCGATGGTCGGGGGTGGGGCCTATGTCGGGACCCGATACGTGATCGACAACACCAAGGCGGGACAGGCCGTCGATCGTGCCGCGCTCGGCGCCATCGACGCCGGCATGCAAGGCGGGGAATGGGCGGGCGAAAAACTGACAGGGCTGGCCGGCGGAACCACGAAGCTGCAACTCGACCAGCAGCAGATTGCGGGTCTCCAATCCTCCTACCAGCAGGCCCTGGCGCGGGGCGACATCCGGCTGAAGGATGGCATGACGGAGGCGGAAGTGATGGCGGCCATTCGCCGGGACGGTCCCCATGCGGCGGCGGGACTGGTCGAGCCAACGCCCCGCGGCGCCATCGACGCCATTGACCGGCTCCTCCAGGATCCGCGCGTAAAGCCGGGCGGAGACGAGTCGAGCCTCCTTCGGAACCTCGCCGTGAACATGAGTTCCGGAACGGATGCCGAGCGCGAGGCTGCGCGGGAGAAGTTCGCGCAATACCAGCAGCAGAAGGCGCAGCAACAGGCCGGACCGCCTCTGCCCGACCTGCCCCCCACGTACGCGCCCCTGACCGGGGCGGACGCGCAGCGCGCGCAGCAGATCAAGGACCGCTGGGATGCCGCGCCGGACGGAAGCCCGGAGAAGGCGCTTCTGGGCGACATGTACCAGGCTCTCGCCTACGGCGACGCGAAGCAGAAGGAAAAGGCGCGGGCGGACCTGGCCCTTCCTCCCGCCGCCGCGGCATCCGAATCCGCCGGGGGCATGGGAGCCGGGGCGGATGGGGACGCCGCGCAGGCCGCGGCAGGTGGACCAGGAGTGCAGGGTTCGTCCACGGCGGCAAACGCGGTCGGCGATACGGGCAACGTCTATGGTGCCGCGCCGTCGGCCGGCGGAATGTCGTTCGGGGACGTGGCGGACGTCGTCAAGCAGGGGATCAAGCAGGCCAAGGACAAGTTGGTCGACTCCGCTGTCGACAACCTCGCGCACGACATGGATCTAAACGTTCAGCGCGAGGAAATCCAGAAGCAACTTGGGGATCCCAATCTGTCCGCAGACGACCGCGACTACTACGAGACGCTGATGAAGGCGAATCGGCGGGGTCTGACGGTTGGCGATCTCAAGAAGCTCGCACAGCAAAGCGCCGGCGGAGCAGGCCCGGGAACCGCGCCGGCCGGAGGATCCTCTCCCAACCGGCTCTCGCCGGACGATCTGCAGACGGCCAAGGATGTTCGCGACGCCGCCCAGGCCGGGACATTGGCCCCCGCCACGGTGAAGGCGATCAAGGATGCGATCGCAGCCGTTCCAGATCCCCCGCCGCCCGCGGAGCCGCCTGAGCCGCCCTCCGACCCCAACGCCGACAAGCGCAGGAACTGGACGAACTACGCGGGCAACATGGAGGAATATGCCCAGCAGACCCAGGCGAAGATCGACGAACTGGAGCGGCAAAAGGCCGAAGCGCGGAACAATTCGGCGACGCGGCGGGAACTGCAGGAGCAGATCGAAAGGCTGAAAGGCGAGAAGACGGACTACACCACCCGTGCGCAGGACACCCGAAACGCGCTGAACGAGTTGCCGCCTCCGCCCGCGGGTACCGGGCCCCGTGCACCGGCGGTCACCGGCCCCGCGGCAGGACCGGCGGTCGGTCCCACGTCCTCCACGGCCACCGATCCATGGCAGCAGCAAGTCCCGGGAACCAGCTACACGGTCGGCGGTCTTCAAAACGACAACCGCAACGCGCAAAACGCCCTCGGGGACGGCGCGAAGGATGCGGCGGACCTGCTTGCAGCGATCTTCAACTCGAAGGACACGAGCGACAAGAGGAACAAGCTCGACCAACTCGCCGGCGTGTACGGCAACCTGCAGGGTTGGCAGGGACGGATCGACGACAATAACGGGTTGCTCGGTCCCCAAGGCGGCGCACCCGGCGCCGGCGGCCTTCTGGGCGGTCTCGAACCGATCGTCAATCAGAATGGAAAGCCCGGCCCCATTCAGATCCCGGCGCTGGCCGGTGTGGTCTCTCAGATCGACAAGGATAAGGCGCGGCAGATGATGGAGGCTTTGCAGGGCGTCGATCTCAATACCAAGGCCGGCCAGCCCGTGCGCGTCGACTACCAGGCTTTCCAACAGATCAAGCAGATCATGGAGGCCGCCGGGTACCAGGGGCTGATCACCCGGCAGAACGCCGCCCAGG
>CAYXFW010000024.1:0-13886 GCA_964464305.1 uncultured Verrucomicrobiota bacterium | reverse complement strand
ATGTCGGCCCGCCTTGAGGACCTCAAGAGGGAAGTGGCGGAGAGCGGCAACATCCCCGTGCCCGTCAAGCGCATGCCGGCCGTCGTGGCCAAGAAGGCGTCGACCGAGGAAATGGTCGAGTTCGGTCGCCAGTTGTTCGAGGTCGAGGAATACGACGACGCCGAGAACGCCTTCGAGCAGGCGTTGCGCTCGGATCCGTACAGCAAGGATGCGATGAAGTTCCTTCGCAAAATCGAGGAACGGCGTCTCAAGATCAGCGAGCTCCACCGGACCGCAACGCGCGTCGACATGATCCAGGATGTCGTTGACCGCTGGAATCCCCCGCTGCGGACGTCCAGCATCACCCCGCCCAAGGCGACCCAGCAGGATCCGACGGATACAAGGGAGAAGAAGCGGCTGGTTCAGGAGAAGATGCAGAGCACCGTCATCCCGACGATCGAGTTCCGCCAGGCCAACATCGTCGACGTCATCAATTTCCTTCGCGATGCGAGCGAAGCGGCGGATCCCGCCGGCGGCGGCGTGAACATCATCCTCAAGCTCGACAACGCGGGGCCCGGATCGGCCATGGGACCCGCGCCCGCGCCCGCGGTGGATCCTCTGGCAGCGCCTGCGCCCGAGTTCGGGGCGACAGCGCCTGCGGCCGGGGCCGGAGCCGGCGTCGGCGACGTGGCCGGAGCGAGCGGAATTCCCCTGATCACGCTGAACCTTCGGCGCGTCACGCTCATGGATGCCATCAAGTACGTGACCGATGTTGCGGGCCTCAAGTTCCGGATCGACGAAAACGCCGTCATCATCACGCCGGCCAACGCCATCCAGGAGAACGTGGTCACCCGGCTCTACCCGGTGCAGCCTTCGATTCTCGAGATGGTCACCACGAAGGCGGACACCGACGCGAGCGCCGCCAGCCGTGGCGACTTCGTCGCGATGGGTGCCGGCGGTGCGCCCACGATCGATGCGCAGAAGGACATGAAGAGGTTCTTCGGCGACATGGGCGTCCCCTTTCCCCCGGGATCCTCGATCGCGTACAACGCGACGATCAGCCAGTTGATCGTCCGCAATACCGCGGAGAATCTTGAGATCTTCGAGCGGATTCTCGCCGCTCTGAACGTGGTGCCGAACCAGGTGGAGATCGAGGCCCGCTTCGTCGAGATCGGCGAAAACGACCTGTCCGAACTCGGCGTGGAGTGGATGCTGACGGATGCGTGGGAACTGGCGAACCAGAAGGGCACGGGCCCGATCCAGTCGCGGCCGCGCGTCCAGATGAACGGAAACTCCGTCGGAGGCGGATTCACCCATGGCCTGCGCTACTTCACGCAGAGCGGGGACAGCCTGACGCCGGCGGCGCGGACGACCGCGAACGCGGCCAACATGCAGGGCAACGTCCTCAGCCTGTCCAGCATCCTCACCAACCCCGAGCTGACGCTGATCCTCCATGCGCTGGAACAGAAGGGCGGCACCGATCTGCTGTCCTCGCCGCGCGTTACGACGCGCAGCGGTGTCAACGCGCAGATCAAGATCGTCCAGGAGATCATCTACCCGACGGAATTCGAATCGCAGTCCGTCGGTGACTTGATCGCGGGGACCGCCAGCAGCGCGACCGGCATGGCGCTCGATCCGTACCGTTCCCGTCCCCCGATCCCGGGTTCGTTCGAGACGCGTGAAATCGGCGTGATCCTGAATGCGACGCCAACCGTCGGACCGGATGGCTACACGATCGACCTGACGCTCGTCCCCGAGGTTGCCGAGTTCGTGCGCTGGATCGACTATGGCGCCGCGGACCTGTACCCGATCCTGCAGCCGGTCTTCGCGAGCCGCAACGTCACGACCAGCATCGTCCTCTGGGATGGTCAGACGGTCGTTATGGGCGGCCTGATTCGCGACCAGACCACCAGCGTCGACGACAAGATTCCGCTGCTCGGCGACCTCCCGATTCTTGGGCATCTCTTCCGGAACAAGGGCAAGCACAGCGAGAAGCAGAATCTCGTGATCTTCGTCACGGCGAAGCTTGTGGATCCCGCCGGCAATCCCATCCACCAGAACAAGAAGTCGGTGATGGGCGAAGCCCGGAGCGGAAACCAGCCGTAAGCGGGAGACTTCGCGAACGGCGGGAAACGGACGCCCCACTCCGATTCGTCGGGGCGGGGCGTTCGGTTTCCGCCGCCGGTTGGGATCGGAGTCCGCGATGTGGTTTCCGAGATTGTGCAGTGCGGCGCAGTACGACCGAATGGCCGGATTCCGCCTTCCGGATTCTCGCTTCTGGCTTTTAAATTCTGGCTTCTGAATTCTGAACTCCGGCTTCTTCGATAGCGATAGGACACATGACGGCTCCGGGCTCAAGTCTTCTGCTCGTCGATGGGCATAACATTGCCTACCGCGCCTTTCATGCCATCCCTCCGCTGACGGCTCCGGATGGAACCCCGATCCAGGCCGTACTCGGCTTCGCGAGGATTCTCGCGTCGTTGCGCGATACCTGGCGGCCGTCGCACATCTGCGTTGCCTTCGACGGCGGGCTGCCCGCGGCGCGGACCGAGGCGCTTGCGGCCTACAAGGCGCAGCGCGCGCCCATGCCGGAAACGCTGCGTCCCCAGTTTGCCATCCTCGGGGAGTACCTGTCCCTTGCCGGCGTGGCGCATATCCGGATCGAGGGCGAGGAGGCCGACGACGTTCTGGCGACCCTTGCGCGGCGGGCCGCGGCGGACGGCGCCGGCGTGGTCGTGGTTTCGGGGGACAAGGATCTCCTCCAACTCGCGTCGGACCGGATCGCCCTCGTGCGCCCTCAGACCCCGCGGGAGCGGGTCGACCCGGCCGGCGTGCGCGCCTTGCTCGGCATCGACCCCGACCGCGTCCCCGAATGGCTGGCGCTGACGGGCGATTCGTCGGACAACATTCCCGGCGTCCCGGGTGTCGGCGCCAAGACGGCCACCGCGCTGTTGGCCCGCTTTGGGAACTTGGAAGCCCTGTGGACCCGCGTGGCCGAGGTGACCCCCGCGCGTATTCGGGACCTCCTTCTTGCACATCGCGCGACGGTCGAGCGGAACCTTGGGATGGTGCGTCTGCGCGACGATCTCCCGGATCTGCCCGACTGGACGACCCTGGCCCTCGGGGCGCCGCGGGGCGGGGAACTGCGGTCGTTTCTTGCGCGGTACGGCCTCCGGTCCCTGATGTCGCTGGTCCCCGAGCCGGAGCTCTTCTAGCCCGATCATGAGCGTCACTCTGGATACCCCCCAGCCGTCGGCCGCCGCCCGGCGGATTCGCGCGGTTTCGATCGCCCTGGCCTTGCTCGTGCTCTACGGACTCGGCATCGGCCTCCGGCGCCATGTGGTCGAGCAGCAGATGCCCGACCGCGGGCGTCCCCTGCCGTTCACGCTCGAGAGCGCGCTGCAGTTCCGGTCGGTACGGGCCATCTACAGGGGGCAGGGGCTGCCCGTGGTCGACAAGGATATCCAGATTCCCGGGGGCGTCCGCACGTTCGCCCACGACACGGTGGGCGCGGAGTATCTCGTGGCGTGGTTGGCGCATCTGTTTCCGGTGGAAATCACGCTGACTGATCGCGTCCGCTGGATCAGCGTGGCATGGTTCTGCCTTGGAATTCCGTGGATGGCGGTATGGATCCGGCGGTTGACCGGATCGTGGGAAGGGGGCCTGTTTGCCGGGTTCTTCTACGCCGTCTCCCTGGCGTCGGTGATCCGCTCGACCGGCCACGAGATCTCCCACGAGAACTTCGCCCTGCCGTTGCTGATCGCGCATCTTGCGCTGGTCGCGGGCCCCCCCGCGTCCGGCCGGCGAGGGTTCGCCCGCATGGCGGGGTCGGCGCTCTGCCTGGCCGCCGCGCTGGCGACCTGGGACCTCGTCCAGTACTACATCCTTCTCTGGGGTCTGGCGGCGGCCGCACGCTGGCTGTGGCGGCCGTGGGGCAGGACGGCCCCGGAGGCGGGCGCCCTTGCGGTCCGGGTCGTCGGCGTGGCCCTGGCGGGTCTGTTCAGCCCCTACCTGCGGGCCCACGGGGCGATCTTCTCGCCGTCGATCGCGCCCCTGTGGGCCGTGGCCGCCGGGGTTCTTGCGCACGGCTCGGTTCTCGATCGCCGCGCCGGACGGCTGGCTCCGCGTGTCGTCTTCGCCGTCGCGCTGGCGGCGATTCTGGCGGCGGGCGCCGCGGGATTCGCGGAATCGTACGGCCACTTCGGGGCGCTGCTCTCCGCGAAGATCCGCTTCCTCAATCACAAGCCGGTGGACCCCGCGCTGCTGACCTTCGACCAGCGCATCCTCTGGACGCCGGCCCTGCACTCGGCAACGTGGCGCCTCTTTCGCACGCTCTTCCCCTATGCGGTACCGTTGACACTCCTCGCGTCTGTGGTATGGTTGTTCCGGCAGCGCAGGGAAGAGGCTGCTTCCATTCCCAATCCCGAACCCTTGTTGTTCTACCATTGGGCATCGGTCGGCGTGTTCTTCCTCTTCGTGCGCTTCTGTGTCTTTGCGGCGTTGTCTGCCGCGGCGGTTCTGGGTGTGGCGGCTGCGTGGGCGGCCCGGCAGAGCGGATGGCGGAGATGGGTGGTCTTGGCCGCGCTGTCGATCGGCGGGCTGGCCGAGTCGGGGGTCGTGATCCATGGAGCGAAATCGTGGGGTTCGGTCCCGGTGCTCTATCCTCAACTGGAGGAATTGGGCGAATGGTTGAAGGTCCATGCGGCCCCGGCCCCGGTGCTGGCGAACTTTCAGACGAGCGGGTTCGTGCTGTCCTACGGGCGGTGCCCGGTGGTGCTGCATCCGAAGTTCGAGTCGCCGGAAATCCGCAATCGGGTCGAGGCGTATGCGACGCACCTGTTCCGGGGGACGGAGCGCGGCCTGCGCGACTGGGCGGAGGGGTTCGGCGCCCGGTACCTGGTCCACGCGATGGGCGAGTTCTCGGACCGCGCTCCGGAACTGACGCTCCGGTACATGGTCGACGCGCTGGTGCCGCCGCCGTCGGCGCCCGCCCGGGGGTTCGAGTTCGGCCCGGACCGGATGGAGTGCTTCCACCTGGTCTGGCAGAACGCGAAGTACCGGGTGTTCCGGATTGTCTCGACCGCGGAGGAAGAGGCGGCCCGGAAGTTGATCGACGCCGCGCAGAGGGACTTCGAGGCCGGCCGGCTGGACGAGGCCGAGCGGCGCGCGGCCGCAGCGCACCGGGTGAATCCGTGCGATCGGCGGTCGCTGGAGCTCATCGGCCGCGTGGAATCGCTGCGCGCGCAGGGTTTCCGGCAGCCTCCGGCGGGGCCGCAGGGCGCCGGGGCATCGCCCTCGGGGTGACCGGCGGTATCGCCTGCGGCAAGAGCGAGGTGGGCCGGATCCTCCGGCGGTCCGGAGTGCCGGTCGTGGATGCCGATCTTCTGGCGCACGACCTGATGCGGCCCGGGCGGCCGGTGTACCGGGCGGTCGTCCGGCGATTCGGCCGCGGGGTTGTCCGCGCCTCGGGCGGGATCGACCGCGCGGCGCTCGGCCGGATCGTGTTTGCCGATCCGGCGGCACGCGGGGACCTGAATGCGCTGGTGCACCCCGCGGTGCGCCGGGCGCGGGAGCGGTGGATGCGGGATGCGTTGCGCCGGAAGCCCGTGGCCGCCGCCATCGTTCCGCTGTTGTTCGAAACGGGCGCCGGGGATGCGTTCGACGCGGTGATCTGCGTCGCCGCCCCGCGGTGCGAAGTGATGAAGCGACTGCGCGCGCGCGGCCTGACCGGTGTCGAGGCCGCGCAGCGGGTGCGGGCCCAGATGCCGCTTCGGAAAAAGCGGCGGCTTGCAGACCGAGTGATCGAGAATGACGGAACCCTGGCCGGCCTGGCCCGCGCGACGCGCCGGGTGCTGGCCTCCGTACTGGAAGAGGAGAAGCGAAACCATGTCTGAAACCCCATCGTCCCGTCCCCGCGGCCGCCCGGGCCGCCATCCCCGTTCTGCCCGTCCCGCCGAGGACGACACGGCGGCCCCCGAAACATCCGCCCCGCCCGCGGGGCCGGAGACCGTGGCGGCCGCCGCGCCGGTCGAACCGGCGGCGCCGGTTGCCCCTGTCGCACCCGTGGCGGCCGTCCCGCCGCCCGCCGCGCCTCCGGCCCCGCAGCCGCCGCCTCCCTCGCAGAACCAACAGCCCCAGCCGCCCCGGGGGTACGGCGGTCAGGTCATCAAGCTGCACGAAATGCAGAAGAAGACCGTGCCCGAGTTGCACCAGATGGCCGACGAGGCCGGGCTGAAGGACCTCGGTGCGCTCCAGAAGCACGAGCTGATTTTCGAGATCCTCAAGGTCTGCGGACGGCAGAGCGCGGTGATGCTCGGCCGCGGCGTGATCGAGATCCTTCCGGACGGCTTCGGCTTCCTGCGGTCGCCGCTGTCAAACTACCTGCCCTGCCCGGAGGACATCTACGTTTCCCCGTCGCAGATCCGGCGCTTCGGCCTGCGGACCGGCGACTACGTCGAAGGCGAGATCCGCCCCCCGAAGGAGAAGGAACGTTTCTTCGCGTTGCTCAAGGTCGACCGCATCAACGGCGACGATCCGGACCGCGCGCGCGCAAAGATCCCGTTCGAGAATCTCACGCCGCTCTTCCCGAACCAGAGGCTCGTGCTGGAGCGGCCCGGCGGAAGCGTGTCCGTCCGAGTGATGGACATCCTCACGCCGATCGGCAAGGGCCAGCGCGGGTTGATCGTCGCCCCGCCGCGCACCGGCAAGACAGTCCTCATGCAGGAGATCGCCAACAGCATCTCCGCCAACGATCCCGACGTGAAGCTGATCATCCTCCTCATCGACGAGCGGCCGGAGGAGGTCACGGACATGCAGCGCAACACGAAGGCCGAGGTCCTCAGCTCGACGTTCGACGAGCCGCCGGACCGGCATGTCCAACTCGCCGAGATCGTCATCGAGATGGCCAAGCGCGCCGTCGAGTGCGGGAAGGATGTCGTGATCCTGCTCGACAGCATCACCCGTCTGGCCCGCGCCTACAACACGCTGCAGCCGCATAGCGGCAAGATCCTGTCCGGCGGCGTCGATGCCAACGCCCTGCACAAGCCCAAGCGGTTCTTCGGCGCGGCGCGCAACATCGAGGGCGGCGGCAGCCTCACCATCATCGCCACGGCCCTCGTGGACACCGGCAGCCGCATGGACGAGGTGATCTTCGAGGAATTCAAGGGCACCGGCAACATGGAGTTGGGCCTGGATCGGCACCTCGTGGACAAGCGCATTTTCCCGGCCATCAATATCGAGAAATCCGGGACGCGCAAGGAGGAGCTCCTGCTCCACCCGGACGAATTGAGCAAGATCTGGATCCTGCGCAAGGCCTTAAACGGTGTGCCGCCGGTCGAGGCCATGGAGCTGGTGGTAACGCGCCTCAAGAAAAACAAGAGCAATCTCGAGTTCCTTGTGACGCTCCAGGGCTGAGGCCCGCCGCAGGATCCCGGAGGCCGGTCATGATCCAGGCTCTCCAGGACAACGAGTGGTTGCTCCAGCCGCCCCGTCGCGGCGGGCACGCCGCGATGGCATGGGGGGCCGTTCTGGCCTCGGCCGCCCTCCATTGGCTGGCGGCGGTGGAATTGCCGCTGTTCAAGCTCGGCGCAAGCGCGGCGCTGCCGCAGCCTCCGAAGCGGGCGCCCGTGGTGGTGCAATCGGTCGTGCGCACCCCGTCCGCCCCCGTGCCGGACCGGCCACCGGAGTTCACCCCGGGGCGGCCGGATGCATCGTTCGCCCGGCCGGCGCCGAAGGAATTCATCACGGCCCTGGACCCGGCCCTTCTCCAGCCGTCCACGATGCCGCCGGAACTGGCCGGCGATCGCTCGCCCGTCCGTCCGCCCGAGCCGCCGCCGGACCGGATCGAGTGGCAACCCCGCCAGGCGCGGATCGAAATCACCCGGCAGATGGCGCGCGAGGACCCCGTGGCGCCCCCGCGCCGCCTGTCGGCCGCCATCGAACGTGTCCCGCTCGCCGCGGATCTCATCGCGCCGTCGCCGCCCCCCGTCTCGCCCGCGCCGGTCTCCGCGGGACCGCCGTCGCTCCACGGGTCCGGCCTCTTCGCCCTGCGCGCGGAGGGTCCGGCAGGCGCGCTCCCCCAGGCCCGCCTGGCCCCGCCGCCGGAGATGGGGCACCCCGTGCCGATCCGCGAGGCCGGCGCCGTCATGACCGAGCGGGGCGCCGACATCACCGGCGTCAAGCCGATCGAACATCTGCTCCGCCTCGATCTGCGCACGCATGTCCCGGCCGATGACGCAGCCTGGCTCTACTTCAGCCTCGCCATCCGCCGCGCCGGGGACAACGTCCTGCCCGTGCTGCCGCGGGACGTCTTCCTCATCCAGGACTGCTCGTCCAGCATGACCACGCCCAAGGTCGAGGCGTGCAAGAGGGGGCTCCACGCGGCCCTGCGCACTCTTTCGCCCCGCGACCGGTTCGACATCATGAGCTTCCGCGACAAGGTGGCCCGCTGCTTCGGGGAGTGGACGGACGCCTCGCCAACGGCCCGCGCCCGCGCCGGCTGGTTCATCGAACAGATGGAATCGAGCGGCATGACCGACGTCTTCGGCGCGCTCGATGCGCTCAAGGGCATCGGCGGCGATCCCGGTCGCCCGCTCGTCGCCATGATGATCTCCGATGGACGCCCCACGATCGGGTTGCAGGACAACTTCGAGATCATCCAGCGGTACTCCGACTCCAACGAGGGCCGCGTCTCGGTCTTCTCGTTCGGGGGCGGATCGGGCGTGAACCGCTTCCTGCTCGATTTCCTCAGCTACAAGAACCGCGGCGAATCGCGCATCGTCCGCGACAACACCGCCCTTCCCGAGGGCATCGAGGCCTTCGCCCGCGAGGTGTCGCGTCCCGTGCTGGCCAATCTCGAGTACCGGTTCTCGGGTCTCGAGCGGACCGAGGTCTATCCCCACCTGCTCACCCATCTCTATCTCGACCGGCCGCTCGTTCTCTACGGACGCGTTCCGGCCGGAACGCCGTCGACCGCCGTGCGCATCGCCGGCTGGTCGGGCGCCGGCGCCCACGACATGGTCTTCCCCGTCGACTGGGCGGCGGGGACCGAGGGTGGCACGGACCTCCGCAACGATTGGGTCCGCCAGAAGTTGTCGTGGCTCGTGGGCGAACACATCCGCACCCGCGACCCCGCGTTCCGCGCGGCCGCCATCAAGCTCGCCCGCTCCGTCGGCCCGTCGATGCCGTATGCCGTCGAACTCGGCGTTCCGGACGCACCGGTGAGAGTCAACTGAAACGGAGACCGGACATGCCTTTTCGAAAGATCTATCTGTGCGGGCCGATCATGGACGAGGCGGATGGCCACGCGCGCGCGTGGCGTCAGACGGCCGCAGAACTGCTTCGCGGCGATTTCCTGCTGCTGGACCCGATGCGACGCAACTTCAAGGATCGCGAGGTCGACAGCGCCAACGAGATCGTCGAGTTCGACCTTCAGGACGTGCGCGACGCGGACATCGTTCTCGTGAACTACAGCAAGTCCTCCGTCGGCACTTCGATGGAGGTCTTCTACGCCTCCCATGTGCTCCACAAGTTCGTGATCGCCTTTTCCCCCTTCACCTTCAAGGACAGCAGTCCGTGGATGGTGAAGTACTGCACCAAGATTCTGCCCACCCTCGAAGATGCCGCGGTCTATATTCGCGAGCACTTCGTCGCGCAGCACCTGTAGCGTTCCCGGCTGCATCGCGGGCAGGCCCTCGGGCCGCGGGCGCTTTTCCGTTGCATCGGGGGTGCGGACCCTTACGATAACCGTATGACTGTGCTCGCGCCGATCTTCACGTCCATTCCGGCGGGCCGCACATGATCGGGCTGCTCGCGTGGTGCGGCCGGCAGGCGGTCCCTGCGTCGTTCGATTCGGCGCTGGCGGCAATGCGCGAGGATGGCTCGTGGCTCGTCCGGAGCGAATCCGTCCCCTCCGGTCGCGTCGGCGCCGTGGGGCCGGCCCATTCTCTGCGCCGGATGGAGGACTCCGGCAGCGGGGCTGTCCTGTGGGTCGATGGGAGTCCCTGCGGGTGGGATGGCCGGGAGCCATCCCCGGACGCGATGTTCCGCGCCGGCGCCGACTCCTGTGCCGGCCACTTCGCCGCCATCCTGTGCCATCCCGGTCACGAGGGTCTGCAGGCGATCACGGATCCGTGGGGGACGCGCCTGCTCTACCAGGTCCGGCATGCCGACGGATGGCTGCTGGCTTCGGACCTGCATGCCGTCTTTTCCGCGGGACTGGTCCCGCGGCGGCTGGACCCCGCGTACGCGTGTACGCTGCTCCGCTTCAACAAGTGCCGGCTGGGGGATCGCACCTTGCTCTGCGACGTCGAAGTGCTTCCACCCGCCAGCGCGATCCGGTTCCTCCCCGATGGCCGCAGGGAGGTGACGCCCCTGCGTCCGCCCGCCGTGTGCGAGGAATCCCGAACGGAGGCCGAATGGCTGGAGCGGCTGGCCCCCCTGATGCGACAGGCGGTCGGCCGCAGCCTGTCCCGCTTCCCGAAGCCCGCGCTGGCGCTGAGCGGGGGACTCGACTCGCGGATGCTGCTGGCGGCCATGACGCCGGAGCAACGGCGGGGGACAGCGCTGCTGACGACAGGCAATCCGCGCAGTGACGAGGTCCGGCTCGCGGAGGCAACGGCCCGGGCGGCCGGCTGCCGGTGCGATGTCGTCCCGCTCGGACCGGAGGACTTCGTCCAGGGCGAGGATGTGTCGCGGCGCTGCAACGAGGAGTTCGACATCTTCGTGCAGGGGGCGGCCGGAGCCCTGCACCGGCGCGCGGCGGAGATGGCGGATGCCCTGATGACCGGATGGGATGTCGACGTGGAATTGCGGGGAACCTACACCTCGTCCGCCACGGCCGGGATGCGCACCCGGGAGGATGTCCGTGCCCTCGTCGAGAAGAAATGGGGCCTCTGCTCCCCCGGGGATTTGCAGACCCTGCTGCGTCCCGGGTTCCAGTCGGACACGCCGGACCCGACGCCCGATCTCCTGAATGATTGTCTGTGCGCCGCGGAAGGGCCGACGCCGGAGGCCACCTATCTCCGGTTCATCCAGCTGTACGAGAAACGACGGCTGCTGATGCTGCGAGCCCGCATGATCCGGAAACGGACCGAAACCCTGCTCCCGTTCTACGACCCGGAACTGCAACTGGCGATGCGGGCCATTCCAGAGGGGATGAAGCGGGGCAACCGCCTGTTCCGCGCCCTGCTGATCGCCCTGGACCCGGCGCTGGCCGCGGTTCCCTACCAACGGACCCTGCGTCCCGCATCGGCGTCGCTCGCGGAATGGGAGGCGGGCGCTGCGGCCGAAGCGGAGAAGGAAGCGACCCTGCGAACGGCGTGGCTGACGAATCGCACGGGCGTCGCCTATGAGCGGTACTTCAGCAACTTCGACGAATGGCTGATCACCGATCCGCACTGGGAAGCGGCCGTCCGCAGGTTGCTGCTGGACGAGGAGTCCGCCCTTCTCCGGGAGGTCGTGCGCCCAGAGGCCGTCCGGGCCTGGGTGGACGAACACCGGCGCGGTGTCCGCAACCACATGTCCCGGCTGGTGTACCTGATGTCGCTGGCTTCGTACTGGAACGCCGGCTGACGACGGCGCCCCGGGGGCCGGATCCGCGGATCACTTCTTCGGCGGGGCGGCTTCGCGGACCACAGCGCCGAGATCCTCGTGGAGAACCAGCAGGGCGAGGCGGGCGGAGTCCTCGAGTTCGTTCGTGTTGACCGACGCGTAGTCGAAGCGTCCGCGCAGGTCGGTGCAGCCGTCCTTGAAGAACTTCACCTCGCCGCCCTTTGTGCGCGCATAGACCTTCACATAGGCGCCGGGGACCGGCTTGCGCGTGTCGGCGTGCGAGACGACGACCTGGCCGTACGCCTCGACCATCTGCACCTTGAGCGTGTTTGCGTAGTAGGCCTGCGTCTTCCGCACGCCACCGCCGAGAGCCTCGACCATGACGTTCTTCGCCTTGAACTGCGCCGGCAGCTCGACGGTCGTCGCGTCGCGGCCCGCGGCCAGTTCGACGGTCTGGCTCAGCACGGGGCGGATGTAGGAGAACTGCGCCGAGCCCTCCTGGAGGAAGGGGCTGCGGGAGAAGAGCAGCTCGATGTCCATCGGGTAGAAGTTCAGCGTGGCGGACTTCAGGTTTCGATGGTCGATGCGGATCTTCCCGGCCTCGACCTGCAGCTCGAGCGCGGGCTCGGTGGCCGCCAGGGCGCCCTGCGCCTGGTCGCGGTTCTCGGCGTCGGTTGCCGCGGCGACCGCGCCCGCGGCTTCGTCGAGCTGGGCCAGCACCTGCATGAACCGCGTGCGCCAGCGGTCGACCGGCTCCTCCGCATGCGCCTTCGCAAGCGCCCGCGCGCCGTCGAGGTCGCCGCGATAGAATGCGAGGTAGGTCGCGAGGTAGTCGCACTGGATCTGCTCCGGCACCGTCTTGCGGTCGACCTTCGCAAACCAGTCGATCGCCTCCGCAATGCGGTCCTGCAGCGTCAGGTAGTAGGCGACGGCCAGCTCGTCGGCGTCCGTCAACGCGGCCTTGTACGCGAGGACCTTCATCAGGCGCTGGTACTGCTCGCGGAACCGGTTGTTGAGGATCTTGCGCCGTTCGCCGACGGCGTGGGCGCGCGGGTTGACGAGCGGCGAGTACTCGAGGTGCTGGAAGTCCAGCCGCTCGACAGGATCGAGGACGAGGAGCGGCGAGACCAGATACAGCCCGCAGCGGTCCGCGAAGGGCGAGTGGCGGAGCCAGGTGCCCAGCGCCGCGGCGTCGTTGTGGAGGAATGCATAGGACCCGAGCGTGGGGTCGTAGACATGCCGCGCGTCGAGCAGGGCGAGGGCCTGCCGGAAAAAGGCGGCATCCTTCATGCGCCAGGCCATCTCGGTCAGGTTCAGGCGGTGCAGGTTGGC
This sequence comes from uncultured Verrucomicrobiota bacterium, assembly GCA_964464305.1. Classification (GTDB taxonomy): domain Bacteria; phylum Verrucomicrobiota; class Kiritimatiellia; order PWTM01; family PWTM01; genus VGWF01. The sequence goes on along the minus strand of CAYXFW010000024.1, from coordinate 1,025 downwards.
GCCGCCGAGGAATGCGAGGACCTCCTCCGGCGAGCCGTTCTGGGAAAGCCACGCCCACGAGGTCTTGTCGACCTTCGTCAGTTGCGCGACGACGTTGAACGTGAACGGCGCGGCGCCGGCGACGACCTTGTCGTTGCGGGCGAGCGTCACCGGGTAGTGCGCGTACTTGCCGGTGGCCGGGAAGTAGAAGAAGTATTCGATCGTTCGCGTGCCGTGGGGATCGAGGTCGACGTAGACGCCGCGGGTCGGAAGGCCGCCGGAGACCGCGATGGCGCCGACCGGGATCTGGAGCAGCACCTGGAGCCGCTGGCGGTTTCCGGTCGGGTTCGTCAGGATCGCCTGCGCGCCGTAGACGGTGCCCGGAAGGAATTCCTCGGTTACGAACTTGTCGAACTGCTCGTTGTTCTCGTGGCGGTAGCGATCGTCGGCGCGGAAAAAGCTCTGCGCCACGAGCACGCCTGCGGGTTCGTCCGAGCGGGCCGCCTCGCGGATCTCACGGTGGAACACGATGAGCGGGGAGGCGGCCTCGAGGACGTAACGCAGCCCGTCGAGCTTCTCGGCATTTGCGCCGGCCTTGAAGGGAAGATCCAGCACGGCGAGGGCAAACATCATCTCGGTGAGGTTGCGCGTGGCCTGCGGGAACGACTTCGACAGGAAGGGCGTCTTGCCGTCGTGCGCCGCATAGTCGGACCAGAAGTCGTTCACGGTCACAAGGTCCGCAAGCTGCTGCTCGATGGGCAGCTTGTAGTAATTGTTCTCCGCCCACTCCTTGGTCTGGTCGAGCTTCTGGAAGAAGCGCCGCGCGGCCTGCCGGGCATCCTTGTCGGTCTGGAGGTAGAATAAATCCTCCGCCGCGTCCGACTTGCCTTTCTCCTGTCCTTTTGCGGCCGCATCCCGGTCGCTGCGGGGGTCCGCGCCACGGAGAAGGGCCCGACGCTCAAACTTGGCCGCGGTTCCGGCCTTCAACTCACCTTCGTCAGCTTGCATTTCGTTGGCAACCGCGCGGTTCCTGCCGGCGTTGCCGG
>CAYXFW010000023.1:0-13960 GCA_964464305.1 uncultured Verrucomicrobiota bacterium | reverse complement strand
ACCCGAGGACCTTCGCCCCGGAGCTGTCGGAAGAGTTCGTCGGCCTGATCGGGGCCATGCTCTCGCGCGAGGCGTCCGACCGGCCCAAGTCCTGGGAAGCCCTCGTCGCGATTCTGGACCGGATGCTGGCCCGGCATCCCGGCGCCGCAGGGATCCTCCCCATCGTTGAAACGCCGTCGGTTTCTCCCGTCTCCACCACGTCGCCGGCGCCGCCCCCCCGCAATCTTGCCGCCATTATCGCCGGAATCTCCATCGCGGCGGCGCTCGGTGTCGGCGCCGGGCTCGTCTGGCTCCGGCTCGATTCCGAAACGGAGTCCGCCCGCCCGCCGGGTCCCGGAACCCCGTCCGCCTCGTCCAATCTTCCCGGCCCTCTCCCCGCGGTCGCGCCCGCCACCTCCGCTCCACCCGATGCCCCGGCCCCCGCCCCCGGGCCGGGGGAATGGCGCGACGACGACATCCTGCCCCGCGGCGGCCGGCCCCTCGATCCGGCGCTCCGCGATCGAATCGGCGCCGCCGTGGCCGACGCCCGCGAGTATGCACGGACGCATCCGGAAGACATCGACGGTCAGATCGAACGGTTTCGAAAGGTCGCCGCCATCGCGCCGTCCGGCCCGCTGATGCACAGGATCCAGGAGATGATCCGCGCCGCGCCGGACATGAAACGGAGGGCGCAGGGCATTGCCGAGTCCGCCCTCGCGGCTGGGGCCGAAGAGGCCCTGCGGACGGGGCGCTTCGCAGAAGCCATCGGGAAGCTGGAGCAGTATCCCGGTCCGTTCGCGGCCGAGACGAAGGCCCTCCGCGAGTCTCTGGTCGCCCGCCTGAAGACCGCGGACGAGGAGACCCGGCAAAAGGCGGCGCAGGAACGGCTCGCCGCGCTGTCCAGCCGCGTCGCGACCGGCGTGGTGAAGGGCGACTACCTCTCGGCGTTCTCCGAGCTCGAACGGGCCTCCGCGGACGCCGAATACTCCTCCCTCTTGGATTCCATTCACGCCACTCGCGGCGTCGTCACGGAACTTGCCGCGGTGCAAACGAACCTTCTCAAGTCGTTCCTCGCGCAGAAGGGCCTCGAAATCGCCGTCGACTTCAAGTCGGGCAAGGCCGAGACCCTGCAGATCGGATCCGTCCGCGGAGCAACGGTCATCGGCCGACGCCTCCTGAAGGAAGGCTTCATCGAGCGCCCCTTCACCCTGGCCGACCTGAGTCTCAAGGAAAAGGAGCGTCGCCTCGCACAGGCCGCCGTCGCGCCGTCCGCCGTCGCGTTGGGCCTTCTGGCCCTCGAATCCGGCGAGGCCGCGCTCGCTGCAAACCGTTTCCTCGGATCCGGCACCGCCCTGGGCGCCGCCCTCGCCCGCACATTGTCCGCCCGCCCATAGCTTGGGCGCCGCACCGCACCGGGCTTGCACCGGGGCGCGGGCGCGGCGAGAATGGACGCCACATGAAGATCGTCACCTCCGCGCAGATGCGCCAACTGGACCGCCGCACCATCGAAGAGGGCGGTATTCCGGGGCACGAATTGATGGACCGCGCCGGCCGCGGGGTTGCGGACGTGACGCGCTACTTCGCCGACCTGGCCGGAATGAACACGCCCTCGGTCGTCCTGATTGCGGGACGCGGCAACAACGGCGGCGATGCCTTCGCCGCCGCCCGCCATCTGAAGGACCTTGGGTTCGATGTCATGGTCTGGATCGCCGGCGCCGAAAGCCAGATCACGGGCGACGCCCTCAAGCACCTCGGCAACGTCCACGCGGACGGGATCACCGTCGAGGAGTTTCCTTCCCGCGAGGACTGGGACGAAAACACGGCGCATCCCGCGGGCGCCGACTTTCTGATCGACGGCCTTCTCGGGACCGGCAGCCACGGCGCCCCGCGCGGACCCGTCGCCTGGGCGATCCAGTACCTCAACTCCGCCGCCAACGACGCGTTTGTCATCTCCATCGACATTCCATCCGGAATCAATGCCGACACCGGAATTGCCGAAGGCGACGCGGTCAATGCGGATGTGACCGTGACGATGGGTCTTCCCAAGACCGGCCTCGTCGCCGGGGCCGCGCAGGAATTTGTGGGAACCGTCGAGGTCACGGACATCGGCATCCCGCCCGCCTACGTCGAGGCCATCAAGCCAGCGACCGACGTCGAGATGATCTACTCGACCGAGCTCCGCCGCCTGCTCCCCCGCCGAGCCCGCGGATCCCACAAGGGCACCTACGGCAACCTGCTGGTGATCGGGGGCGCGCGGGGCTATGCGGGCGCCGCCGGCCTGGCCTGCCGCGCCGCGTCCCGCTCGGGCGTGGGCCTGACCACCGCCCTCGTCCCGGGATCGATCCTCCCGGTGGTCGCCTCGGCCTCGCTCGAGACCATGGTGCACGCCGGCCCGGAAACCGAAACCGGATCCCTCGCCGCGGCCGCCATCGATCCGTGGCTGCCGCGACTGGCCACGTTCGATGCCCTCCTGGTCGGTCCGGGGCTGACCCCCCACCCGGACTCGCAGGCTCTTGTGCGGACCCTCATCGAACACTGTCCCGTTCCCATGGTGCTCGACGCAGACGCCCTGAACGTTCTGGCGGACAATCCCAAACTGATCCGCAAGGCGCGCAGCACCGTCATCATCACCCCCCACCCCGGCGAACTGGGCCGCCTTCTGGGCCGCGACGCCGCCTCCATCCAGGCGGACCGCATCGGCGCCGCGCGCGCCGCCGCCGCGCTGACCGGCGCTCTCGTAGTTCTCAAGGGCGCCGGCACCGTCGTGACGACCCGCGAGGGCTCGGCCTTCATCAACATGACCGGGAACCCCGGCATGGCCCGCGGGGGCAGCGGCGACATCCTGGCCGGACTCCTGAGCGGTCTCCTCGCCCAGGGTATTGCTCCGCTCGATGCCGCCCGGGCTGCCGTCTTCCTCCACGGCCGTTCCGGCGACATGGCCGCGTGGCGCGCCTCGCAGAGCGGGATGGTCGCCGGCGACATCATCTCCGAGATCCCCTACGCCTTCCGGGAGCTTGTCCTGCGCTGATCCGCGTTTGCCATCCGCCCCGTTCGTTGTATTCTGCCCGCGGAGGACATGGACATGTTACCGATTCTTCTCGTCGTCGTGGTCGCCGGGCTGCTGGTCGGAATGGCGGTCGGCATCTACAACACGCTCGTCCGTCTTCGCAACGCGTGGAAGGCGGCGTTTTCCCAAATCGACGTGTCCCTCAAACGCCGCCACGACCTGATTCCGAATCTGGTCGAGACGGCCAAGGGCTATTTGTCGCACGAGCGTCAGACGCTGGAGGCCGTCATCGCGGCGCGCGGCGCCGCGGTCTCCGCCCGAACGGCCGCGGCGGCGGATCCATCCGCCGCATCGCTTGCGGCCCTGTCCGGCGCCGAAGGGCAACTGGGCGCCGTTCTGGGCCGCCTCTTCGCCCTATCCGAGGCCTATCCCGACCTGAAGGCCAACCAGACCATGATGCAACTCTCCGGCGAGTTAACCAACACGGAGAACGTGGTGGCCGGCGCGCGCGGGGTGTTTAATGAATCGGTCCGGGAATACAACACCTATCGGGAGGGCTTCCCGGCCATCCTGCTTGCGGGAATGTTCGGATTCCCGCCGGCCGCCCTGTTCGAGATTGCAGTTCCCGAACGCGAGGCGCCCAAAGTCTCCTTCTCCTGAACCCTGGACGTTTGGGTTGCGGGGAAATGCAGGCTCCTTGACTTTCGCGCCGTGCCGCCGATAATCCGCACGTTTCTTCTTCCGTTTGCCGGATGGTGTAATGGTAGCACCGCAGACTCTGAATCTGCTTGTCTAGGTTCGAATCCTAGTCCGGCAACCATCCCCGCGTTCACCCGCGCGGGAGATCCGCGCCTGCTCAGGACAGGCGCATCGGCATGATCACGTACAGGAACGGTTCGTCCGTCTTGATCACGCCCGGGCTCGTTTCGTCGTTGAACTCGAGATAGACTTGGTCGGCCACAAGGTTCTTCAACGGATCGATGAGAAACCCCGGGTTGAACGATACGACCGTCTCTTTGCCTGCATACTTGACCGGAACGGTCTCCTTCGCCTCGCCAACATCCGGCGTCTGCGCGGAGATCTCGATCTGGTTCCGGCGGATCGACAGCTTGACTGCGTTGTTCGTGTCATTCGTCAACAACGCCACGCGGCGGACCGCGTTCATGAACGATTCCCGCTCGAGCGCGATCCGTTCCTCGCACTGGCCCGGAATCACTTGCCGGTAGTTCGGATACGCGCCCTCGACAAGGCGGCTGTACAGGATGGTGTCGCCCGCGTCCACCGCGAGCAGGTTCGCCATCGCATTCAGCGTCACCGGTCCCTGCCCCTCGAGCATCATGATGATCTCGCTTACGGCCCGCGTTGGAACGATCAACTCGGCCGCCTCCTTCGTCATCTCCACTTCCTGGTCGACCATCGCCAGCCGGCGCCCATCGGTCGCCACCACCGTCAGCCGCCCATCGCGAAACGCAAGGAGGACGCCGTTCAGGACCTGCCGGGACTCGTCGGCGGATGCCGCATAGGCCGTGCGCTGCAACATGCTGCGAAGGACTGCGCGATCCATCGTGAACGTCCGGGCGTCCGCGATTCGCGGCAACGCAGGGAAGTCCTCGGCCGCGATCCCGTTCAGGTGGAAGACGGCCGAGGCCGATCGGAGCGCCGTCACTTCGCGGTCGTTGGTTTCGATCTCGATCTCGGAACCCGCAAACTCCCGCGCGATCGCCGAGAGCCGTTTGGCCGGGAGCGTCGTCGCTCCGTCCTTCGCAACTTCCGCGGCCACGCTGGCCGTCACGGTCATGGAGAGATCGCTCGCGGTCAGGTGCAGCCGCGCCCCATCGGCTCGCACGAGAATGTTCCCAAGCACGGGGAGTGTCGTCCGTCCCGCAACGGCGGGCTGCACGCGCTGAAGACCGATGAGAAGATCGTCCTTCTTGACCTTGAGTTTCATGTGTGTCGTCTCCGCAGGCTCGGTGTCTGGTGCTCCGGATCTATATACCTTTATCAAACGTACCCGCAGTATGGATGTTCACAACCGGGGAAACAAGCGAAACGTGGCGCAAACAGCGGGGATGTCCGGTCCCGAAGGCTGTGGATAAAAAAGGGAGAAATGGCGGCGAACCACGAAAAGCCGCGGGGCCGACATGAACGCCGGGGCCTGGTGTCCGGGACGAACAGGATGTGAACAGGATGCGCACGGAGTTATGGAAGACGGGCGCCCGCGGCGGAGCGCAAGGATCGGCTAGTCGGCGCCGAGACGGCGCCGCAGCGTGCTGACCATTTCCTGGAAGGAGGGATCATGTCGCATGCGCTCCCCGATAAGCCGGCAGGCGTGAAGCACGGTGGCGTGGTTCTTACTGAACGCGTCGCCGATGGACGGAAGGGACCGGCTGGTCAATGCGCGGGACAGGTACATGGCAACCTGGCGCGGAACCACAACCGTCTGCATCCGGCGCTTGCTCGTCATATCCGAAATTCGCACGTCGAAGAACTCCGCGACGGTCTTCTGAATGACGTCGATGGTCGGCGCATCGGCCGCCGTGCGATCCAGGCAGCCACGAAGGACCTGCATCGCAGCCTCGCGGGTGAGCGGCGCGCCCTGCAACGCGGAGTAGGCGGCGACGCTCTTGAGCGCCCCCTCCATCTTCCGGATGTTGTTTCGGATGTTCTCCGCGATGAACAGGATGATCTCGTCCGAAAGGTGCAGCTTCAGCGCCTCCGCCTTCTTGCGCAGGATCGCAACGCGCGTTTCGACATCCGGAGGCTCGATCTGGGTTGTGACGCCCCATTCGAAGCGGGACACAAGGCGTTTGTCCAGCCCTTGGATTTCGCTCGGCGGCCGGTCGGACGTCAGCACGATCTGGCGGCCCCGCGTGTGCAGCTCGTTGAACATGTGGAAAAACTCTTCCTGCAAGCCCGCCTTGCCGGCGAGGAAGTGAATGTCATCGATCAGCAGCAGGTCCACGCCGCGGTATTTTTTCCGGAATGCGACCATGCGATTGTGCTGCAGACATTCGATGTACTCGTTCAGGAAGGCCTCGGCCGACGTGTAGCAGACAACCGCGGCCCGCGCGGTCTTCAGCACATGGTGGCCGATCGCCTGCATCAGATGCGTCTTCCCGAGGCCGGATCCGCCGAAGATCAGGAGCGGGTTGTAGGCGCGCCCGGGCGTCTGTGCGACCGCCATGCACGCCGCATGAGCGAACGTGTTCGACGGGCCGAGGACGAACGACTCGAAGGTGAAACCCGCGTCGAGCGGCGTGGAAACCGAATCGCGCGGGGCCGCCGGCGCGCGCGGCTTCGCCGCAGGAGCCGGTTTCGACGGCGCCGCAACCGGAGCCGCGGATGTGCGGTCCTCCACCGCAAGGTTCACGCGGATCTCGCGCCCGGCCGCCACGGTGGCCGCCGCCGCGATCATCGGCAGATAGTTTTCCTCGAGCCAGAAAACGTAAAAATCATTCGCGACAGACAGACGCAGACGATCGCCGTCCAGGCTGCACGGACGAATCACCTTGATCCACCGCGAAAAAACTTCCTGCGACACACGGGCGGAAAGTTCCGCGCACGCACGCGTCCACAGTTCTTCAGCCGGCATCGTCATCCCCAAGAGCCTTCCCTGATTCCCTTAACCCGCAAAAAACATCTTCCAAACGCGTTGTCCACACCGGAACCCGTGCAAACCGCCGAAAAGCACACCAAACCGGGCGGTTATCAACAGGCTATCAACAGCCCGCCCCTGGCCGCGCTGCAGACGAGAGCGAACGCTAGCGGGCACCGGGGGCGGAGACAATGGCCGCGTGGTGCAAATCACGAGCGAGAATGGAGCGGTCCCATGCATTGTGGGAGACGGGCGGGCAGGTACTCTGAATCGGGGCCTGCCGCGCATTGTTCGGGTTGACATCGTGTGGAAGGCGAAAGGCGGCGGAGGACAAAACGGCGGGCGCGGCGGAGGCCGGAGAGGGTTCGGCGGAGAAACCGGGCGAAAAATGCGGAGTAATTAACACATCGGGCCTCACGTGACCGAAATCTCGGCGCCGAGGGCGCGCAATCGGTCGGGAAGGCGTTCGTAGCCGCGTTCGATCATGGCGAAATTCTCGATGATACTGGTACCGCGGGCGCAGAGCGCGGCGACGACCATGCTCATGCCGGCGCGGATATCCGGGCTGGTCATGTTGGTGGCATGAAGGCGGGCGGGGCCGGAGACAAGAACGCGATGCGGATCGCACGCGACGATATGTGCGCCCATTTCAATCAGGCGGTCGACGAAGTACATCCGGCTTTCGAACATCTTTTCGAAGAAGAGCGTGGTGCCGCGCGCCTGTGTGGCCATGACGATGGCGACGCTCATGAGGTCCGATGGAAACGCCGGCCAGGGGCCGTCCTCGATTTTCGGCACGGGCCCGGCGACGGCGCGCTGCACGCGCAGTTGCGTGCGGGCGCGCTGTTCGATCGTGGATCCCTGTCGCTTCCAGGGGAGGCCGAAAACCGAGAAGCCGCGGTCGCAGACAGCCAGGGTGCGCGCGTCCGGCGCGCCGTCGACGACGAGAGATCCGCCGGTCACGGCGGCCGCCGCGAGGAAGCTTCCCATCTCGACATAGTCCGGGCCGACGGTTGCCTCGGCGCCGCGAAGGCGGGCCGCGCCGCCGATCCGGAGAAGGTTGGTGCCGGCGCCTTCGACGGTCGCGCCCATTTGCTGAAGCAGGCCGGCGAGGTCCTGCACGTGAGGCTCGCACGCGGCGTTGAAGACGGTCGTCGTTCCCGGGGCGAGCGCGGCCGCCATCATCACATTCTCCGTGGCGGTGACGCTGGCTTCGTCGAGCATGAGATCCGCGGGGCGAAGCGCCGTGCGGCGGAAAATGAAACGCGAGCCGCTCTCGACCTCGATGCCGAGCGAGCGAAGCCCCTGAAAATGAGCGTCCACGCGGCGCCGGCCGATCACGTCTCCGCCCGGCGGCGAAAGCACCGCCCGGCCGAATCGCGCGGCCATGGGGCCGGCGAGCAGGATGGACGAGCGGACGCGGCGGCACAGAGCTTCCGGAAATTTTCGCGGGCGCGCGCCGCGCGAGGAAAGACGAAGGGTGTGGTCGCGAAAGACGACGTCGACGCCGACGGAGGCCAGAAGCTCCATCATGACGCGGACGTCGGCGATATCTGGCACGTTATGAAGAAGAACGGGCTCCTCGGTCAGCAGGCACGCCGCCATCATCGGGAGCGCCGCATTCTTGTTGCCCATTGGACGAAAGCGGCCGGAGAGGGTTTTGCCGCCGCGGATGACGAGTCGGGATGTCGGGTTCACGGGGGAATCATAGTGCCTTGCCGCGGCGAGACGACGAAAAAATGCCGGTGTGGCGAACTACGCGGCCGCGGATTTGACGGCGGGACGGCTGCGCGGCTATCGTGGTCGCATGGATCCGGTTTGCTTTCATATCGGGAGCCGTCCCATTTACTGGTTTGGCGTACTGACCGCACTCGGCTTTGCCGCGGCGCTCTGTCACTGGAGCCGCCTGGCGAAGATTCGCGGGAAGGCGCCCGAGTACGCGTCGGACATCGTTCTGTGGATCATGGTCGGCGGGGTTCTTGGCGCCCGGCTCGCGTACGTCCTGGCCAATTGGCCCGAGTATGCGGGCGACCTCCTGGGCATTGTGCGGATCGATCGCGGGGGTCTCATCTACTACGGCGGACTCCTCGGCGGATCGCTGGCCATGATCCTGCTGGCCCGGCGGCGGCGGGAGCCGTTGTTCGGACTGGCGGACTTCGTCATCTCCGGCGTGCCGCTCGGACACGCGCTCGGGCGAGTCGGATGTTTCTTGAACGGATGCTGCCACGGCACACCCACCGGGCACTGGATCGGGAGCCTGACGCGGGGCGTCCATCCGGCGCAGCTTTACGAGGCGGCGGGAAACCTGGTCATCTACTATATTCTTGCGAAGCACTACCCGCGCAGACGGTTCGACGGCCACACCCTGTGCCTGTACCTGGTGATGTATGCGGGGCTGCGGTTCATGAACGAGTTCTTCCGCGGCGACGAACGACAGCGGATGGGCGGGATTTCCGTGGCCCAGTGGATGAGTATGTCGCTCCTCCTGTGCGGTGTTTTCGGCTGGAGGGTGCTTAGCCGCCGGGGTGCAACGCAGGGCCATGAGCACGATCCGCATTCCGCAGAATGATGAGGGTGGCCGGCTGGACGTCTGTCTCGCCCGCCTTGCGCCCGATCACTCGCGAGCACGATGGCAGGCGCTGATCGCGGACGGGCGCGTTCAGCTCAACGGCACCATCGTGGTCAAACCGCGAACCGCGGTGGCCGCCGGCGACGCGATTGACTACGTGATCCCGGCCCCGACGCCGACGCGCCTGGTACCCGAGGACCGGCCAATCGATGTGGTGTTCGAGGATGACGAAATGCTCGTCCTCAACAAACCGGCGGGATGGGTGGTCCATCCCGGGCCCGGACACGAGAAGGGAACGCTCGTGCACGCCCTGCTCCACCATTGCCCCGACCTCAAGGGGATCGGCGGGGAGGTCCGGCCGGGGATCGTGCACCGCCTGGACCAGGACACCAGCGGGCTGCTCGTCGTGGCAAAGTCCGAACTCGCCCACCGCAGATTAGTCGAGATGTTCAAGGAGAGGTCGGTCAAGAAGGAGTATGTCGCCATCGTCTTCGGCCGGCCGGAACCCGAACGGGGCGTCATCCGGACTTTGATCGGACGGAGCGACTCCAACCGACAGAAGATGTCCGCCAAGGCCGAGCACGGGCGCATGGCGGTCACACATTACGAAGTCGTCGAGACCAACGGCCAGATCAGCCTTGTCCGTATCCGCATCGAAACGGGACGAACCCACCAAATCCGGGTCCACATGACCCACATCGGGTGCGCGATCGTCGGGGACGCCATGTACGGAGCCCGGAAGCAGGAAAGCAAGGCTCTTGGAGCAACAAGGCAAATGCTTCATGCGGAAACACTTGCACTGCTTCATCCAATCACAGGGCAGGATCTGGAGTTCTTCGCTCCAATGCCGGCGGACATGCGCAAGATTGTGGCGGCAATCCTGGCGGGCCGGTTACCGGGCGGATCGTCGAAGGAAGACCTCAAGTAGCGCAATGTCGGACGGATTCACCCCGGGAATTCTCTGCGCCTGGGCCAGAGTCTCCGGGCGTATGCGCGCAAGCTTCTCTGCGGATTCCTTGCGAAGGCTGCGGATGGCCGAGTAATCCAGGTCGCGTGGAACGGCGACGGCTTCCATCCGGGCGAGACGGCCGACCCGCGCGGCCTCGATCGAGACATAGCCCGCGTATTTCACATTCGTCTCGATCTGCCGGGCTTCCTCATCGGTCAACCGAAGGTCCGCCCCGGGAAGATCCCGGTATCCCACGCCAGGTCCGGCCAGAATCTGATAGAGGCTCGCCCCGGCGCGAAAGACGGACTGAAGCCGCGCCGTTTCATGGGATATTCTCTCCATCGACCGCGCGATTCCCGACACCACAGCCGGCGCCATGATGCCGATGGACTTCGCAAGTTCATGTAGACGATACGGCGCATTGTCCTGCCGCAGCAAAAGACGAAACTCGGCACGGGACGTGAACATTCGATACGGCTCGTCCGTGCCGCGCGTCACAAGGTCGTCGATCATCACACCCAAGTAGGCGTCCTGCCGCCCGATGGCAATCGGCGGAAGCCCACGGGCCGCCCTTGCCGCATTGACTCCTGCTACAATGCCTTGGCCAGCAGCCTCTTCGTATCCTGTCGTTCCGTTCACCTGTCCCGCCAGGAAAAGTCCCGAAGCGAGCTTGGACTCGAGCGAATGCGAAAGATCTCGTGGATCGAAGAAATCGTACTCGATGGCATAGCCCGGGCGGATGAAGCGAGCCTGCTCCAGCCCTGGGATACTCCGGATCATCTCCACCTGCACAGAGGCGGGAAGCGAATTCGATGTTCCGTTCGGATAGACCCGGACATTGTCGCGGCCCTCGGGCTCAATGAAGACATGATGGGCGGTCTTCTCCGGGAACTTGACGGCCTTATCCTCAATCGATGGGCAGTATCGAACGCCGGTCCCCGTGATCATTCCGCCATACAGGGAGCTCTGGCCGAGGTTTTGGCGAATAATGTCGATCGTTCGCTCCGTCGTGTGCGTGACATAGCACGGGAGCTGCGCGGTTCCGGGAAGCCACGGCATCCAGGGGCCTCCGGCTTGTTCCACGTGGAACAAAGGAGGATCCGACCCGGCGCCGTCCGCGCCTTGTTCCACGTGGAACACGGCTCCAGATGCGCGAATACGATATGAAAACACCGGGGGCGGCGTATCGGGCGGCTGAATCCCGAGGCGGGCATAGTCGATGCTATCGCGATGCAGCCGTGGAGGCGTTCCTGTCTTGAGGCGCTCGAGCCGGTGTCCAAGGCCCAGAATATGGTGTCCAAGGTGGTCGGCGGCGCGGTCTCCGGCGCGTCCGGAACTGACCACCTGCGGGCCGACAAAGACGCGGCCGCGGAGGAAGGTCCCGGCGCAGACAACCGCCGCCGCGCACGGGACACGCCCGCGTCCGCGCAGGATGACCCCGCGAACGGCGCCGGACCTCACATCCAGGCCGAGCGCCTCGTCTTCATGGACGGTCAATCCTGGAGTAGACCGGATAACGCGCTGCAAGCGGACAGGATACGCGATTTTGTCGCACTGGGAGCGAGTGGCTTGAACGGCCGGCCCCTTCCGCGTATTGAGGGTCTTGGCGTGGATGGACGTGAAGTCGGCGTTGATTCCCATCTCCCCGCCCAACGCATCGATCTCGGACACGATATGCGACTTGGCCATTCCGCCGATGGCCGGGTTACAGGACATCCTTCCCACAGAATCGAAAGAGAGCGTGACCAGGATGGTTTGGACGCCGGACCGCGCCGAGGCAAGAGCGGCCTCCACGCCGGCGTGCCCCCCGCCGATGACAACCACAGGAAGATCGATGTCGCTCATTTGCCGATGCAGAATTTCGAGAAGATCCCATCCAGAAGGTCGTCGGAGTAGGTCCGACCGGAGATCTGTCCGAGACTCTCCAGTCCGCACCGGATCTGGGAACAAGCGGGCGCGATGCCCTCCAGCCGCCCAGAGGAAAGAAATGAAAGGGCCGCCTGAAACAGGTCGGCCGCGGCGTCTAACAAATCCCGGTGGCGCTCAGAGACGGTCATCGACACCCCCGCGCCGCCTCCGAGCAGTGCCCGTATCTCCGACGACACAAACAACGCAAACAATTCTTTGTTAGACTCTTGCACACATGACATACAAACAGAGCGGCACGGAAAGGTTGAAGTCCACGCCGGCATGGATGGGGCCAGGTCGATCTTGTTGATGACGACGGCCGTACGGGCGTGGTCTGGCTGTGCAACAAACTGGTCATCAACACGATCCATACCTGATTGTGCATCGACCACGTAGAGAATGAGATCGGCAGATGAGAGCTGGTCGATGGTGCGGCGCACGCCTTCCTGTTCGATGGGGCAGGTGGAAGGGCGGATTCCCGCGGTATCGACGAGGCGAACACCGTATCCGTCGATGGAGATCCACTCCTCGACCGTGTCCCGCGTGGTGCCCGCGTGGGGAGAGACGATGGTGCGGTCGCGGCCGACCAAGAGGTTGAAGAGGGAGGATTTCCCGACATTCGGGCGGCCGGCGATGACGACGCGGATCCCGTCGCGGAGCAGGCGGCCCTCGCGGCAGGATCCGGCCAGGGTCCGGCAGCGTTCAACATCTTCCTGAAGAGATGCTTTCAGCGTATCCAAGGAGAAGCCCGGGAGGTCGTCCTCGGGGAAATCCAGGCTGGATTCGAGGCTGACGGCGATCCGCAACGCGGCGTCGTAGATTTCGTCGGTCCGGCGCCGGAGGGCGCCGCGAAGCTGCTCCATGGCCACGGCGGCGGCACGGTCGGAGTGAGCGCGTACGAGATCCAGGACCGCCTCGGCCTGCGTGAGGTCGATGCGGCCGTTCAGAAACGCCCGGCGCGTGAACTCTCCCGGCGCCGCGGGGCGGCAGCCGCACCCGACCAGGCACTGAAGGATGCGGGCCGCGGATGCGGTGCCGCCGTGGCATTGGAATTCGACGACATCCTCGCCGGTGAACGAACCGGGGCCGCGCATGATCAAAAGGAGTACCTCATCCAGGATGAGGCCGTCGGCGGATACCGCGTGGCCATGCACCAGCGCCGGGGCCCGGCGTACGGACGGCGGGGGGCCCGGGGCCCGGAATGCGGCATCCGCGACGGCGAGGCTCTCCGGGCCCGAGATGCGGACAATGGCGACGCTCCCCTCGCCGGGGGCGGTCGCGATGGCGGCGATGGTGTCCGGGGACGCGTGCATGAGCCGGCCTCGTGTAGCATAAACAGGGTTGGAATCAAGCGGCGGATCGCATAGAATAAGCGTGGACGCGTCGCGGAAGGCGTGCGGCACATGAATCACTGGACGGCCAGAATGGCGGCGGCGGCGGTGGGGATCCTCCTCGCTGGGGGGACCGTCCACGCGGCGGACCCGGTCGGCCCCGATGCGGAAATCGGGGCGGACGGGGCGTCCACCACCAACCTTATCTTCAAGAAGCGCTCGCGCCGCCAGTACAATTCGAAGGTGACGATGGACGGATCCGACGCCGCCCCGGCGGCGCCGGCCGAGCCGAAGGCGGGACCGGCGAGGGAGGCGGATGCCGCGCCCGAGTCCGCCCCCGCGCGCAGCTCCCTGATCGGGCGCAGTACGGTGCCGTCCATGATGCAGAACCCGGCGACTTCCTCGCGGAAGGCGCAACGTGCGGCCAAGGACCGGAAGAAGGACGAGGAAGACTGGCTTCTGAGCCCGCAACAGAGAGTGCAAAAGGAGATCGATCTGCTGAGCGGCAAGGAGGAGGAGGAAGAGGAATCGTTTGGCTGGCTGGCGGACGATGTCGAAAGCCTCCGCGAAGAGAAGACCAAGAAGTTGGAGGAACGAAGCCGGCAGGAGGCGGAGGAGGAAG